>JAVHLM010000036.1 GCA_031082125.1 Candidatus Eremiobacterota bacterium | reverse complement strand
AGTAGGCGCTTGGAGCAAAGCTGACAGATTGCATTTCATTGTGCAGGGGTCTCAGCGGTGAGAGCACCGGGGAACTGGATCTCCTGAGCCTCCTGTGCTATAATGTAGTTATTCATGACGAGCAACCGGGATCACACTCCCCGGGGAGGATTGATGGAGATAAAGAGCGGTGCTTCAATTCCGGCGACCGTTCGTGGGAAGGCGGAAATGCCTTCCGGAGCAGGTCAGGCGGAAACGCCTGCCAAGACTGGGCACAATGGCGCGCAGCTTCCCGCAAAAGATACCTTGAGCCTTGGGGAAGAGAGCCTGGATTTCTCCCTGTTCAAGCCCTCCATGGTCTACCTCAGGAGCCGTTTCGATCCCATCTACCGGAAGATAAACAGGGACTCAGGCTCTTACGTGAAGGAGGCCATAGAGCAGGTGACTCCCTTGAACCTTGGCGCCGAGCTTGTCTCCACGGGGACTCTCATCGCTTCCTGTGCCGCGGCTTCTCTGGCGCCCGTTCCCGTGCTCATAGACGGCGGCAAAGGGATATACAACCTGGTGAGGGGAATGCGCAGGGGTAACAGGAAACAGGAGACCGAGGGCCTTCTGGGAATCGCCAAGGGGCTTGCCGTTGCGGGCATAGTCATCGGCGGTATGCTGCCTGGCGGGGTTACGGCCGCCATTGTGGCAAAGACCGCCCTTGCTGCGGCGGGATCCCTTTATGGCTATGTTCCCGCGTTCCGCTCATTTGTGAACAGCAGCTGGGATAAAGTCAATAAAGCTGTTCCTGAAAAGCTCAAGGTCAGGGAATCAGCGTCTCACCCGGGGAAGACCCGGCGCAAAAAAAGGGGCAGGCTCAGGCGCGCCCTGCGCAAAGGCACCTATAAGGCTTTTGATGCCATGGAGAATAACCCGGCAGTCAGAAAGGCTGATGAGCTCATCAACCGGGCGGCGAATTCGCTTGCGAAGAAGCTCCGCAAGAAGACGCCATAAAGCCTCGAGGGCTTCTAGCCGAAGAACACCTTTTCAAACTGCCCGGCCCATGATTTCCAGTGGGTAGGCGCCGACCAGAACCTCAGCCTCCCGTTTTCCAGGTCCGTTGATCCCCCGTAATTATAAACCTTGTCAGGCGTCACTTTGCCCTGCCCATTGGTGATATCACGGTAGCCGTTTTTCGCGTAGCTTGCCAGCTCGTTCTGATGGCCCTGGACGTAGCCCATCTTCCCCGACGTATTGTGGATGAAGGAGAAGCGCACCTGGGGGAAGTTTTTCATGGCCTCCTTGAAGTTCTTCTTCATCTGGGGGATGTCACGGCAGAGGGAGTCGCCGTCATGAATGCCCCTCAGGTGGTTATCAACGAACTCCTTCACGTTGGGATCTGAGCCGTACTTCTGGTTGATGGTCTCCATGAGGGAGTTGTTCACCCTTCCTCCCCCTGAGAGGCTGAACTGCTCAAATTTCACGTCATTATTGCCGGTGAGCTTTTCAAGGTGGCGGAAGGCATTGATGACGGCCTCTCCGTTTTTCCCGCCGGCAAAGGTCCCCTGCTGGGTGGTAGGGCTTATGGGGTAGGCCACTATGGCCCCCGTTCCCGGAGGGAGCTTGCCGGCCATTGCCTGCCTGTCGCTTTTGGTGGAATTGAAGTAGTCCGAGTTCCCGTCGCCATGGTTTACAAAGTAAATGTTTTTGATGTTGTCAGGATTGCCGATGACGCCTATGCGGAACTCCTTGAAGGCTCCCTCCGTGCCGGGGATTTTGATTTTGTCGCCGTCCTTGTAGGGAAGAGGCTTCGGGTTATTGTTCACCGGCGAGGGAGAGGGATTTATGGTGTTGTTCGGGGGCGTTGGAGAAGGAGCAACATTGTTGTTCGGGGGTAATGGAGAAGGGCTGACGTTATTGTTCGGAGGCGGCTGCGGGGTGGCTCCGCCGTTCATCTTCTGCATCATCTGCATCATCTGCTGCATGCTCTGTGTCATCTGCTGCATCGTCTGCATCATCTGCTGCATCTGCTGGGCTGCCTGGCCGCTCCCGGAAGGAGGAGTGGTATTCTGGGAATTATTGGTAGTGGTGTTGTTCGCCTGGCTCCCGCTGGAGTTCATGCCGTTCTGAAGCTTGTTCATCTGGGTCATCATGGTGAGCATGCCTGACATTGCCTGCGTCATTGAATTCATGAACCCTGTCATCTGGGACATCTGCTGACCCATCTGCTGCTGCGGCGTCATTGCGCCTGCCTGCTGGCGCTCCTGCGGAGAATCCTTTGCTGCCGACTGAACGGTCTCCTGGTCTCCTCTTACCGGTGCCTCCCTCGCGGGGGGAGCACCTGCCGATTGTCTCGCGCCCTTATTATCGTCCCTTTTCCCCTGCACGGCGCTACTCCAGGCTGATTGAAAAGGGGAGAGCGGGCGGGAGTCTCTCTCTTTTCTCGCTTCTCCTTTTTCCGCCTCACGGGAAAGATGTTGAAGATCCTGCGGTCTGGACGATGGGGGATCTTTGATTTCATCGGGCTTTGTGTCCACTGCGGCCCTTGAAGAAGGAGAGCCTGCGCGGGCGGTGCTCTGAGCAGAGTAAGTTTCCTGTGACGAGCTATTTCTTATTCCATCCATAGAAGCCTCCTGGCTGAATTCAAAATATACCCGGATATGCGGATAATAATCCTTTGAGAGTAGTATCACTGATCGCTATGAAATAAATATGAAAAAAAGGGATTCCATGTGAAAAATTTGTAAATTTTTTAGAACTCGTCAGCCTATCTCGGTATCACGGCATATTATTAATTTTCTGAGGGATCTTTATCGGGCTCACCCCAATTTTCATGCAACAGTATGCAATGGTCCTCCGGTGGATCCTCCACAGCTTGGCTCCATTCCTGGAGTGCATCTGGGCTCGCCGGCCTCTTTTGCCACAACTCGCCCTTTTGGGCTCAGACAGTGGCAAAAGGATCGGCCGACTTGCGCCCGATGCTCTCGCCATGAATTCCGCAGGCTGCTCCGGATTCCACCGGAGAGCCCCTTCAAGTGGCTGAAGAATACATGAAAATATGCCCTTCCTGCGCATCTGCATCTTTATGGGAGTGCACCCCCTTTATCGGGCTCACCCGATCTTTAACATTATCTCAACAGAACTTTAACATAGGCAACAATAAGTTTACATGGAAAGGCTTTATAGATAGCTGCTGATGATTGATAATTATATTATATGCGAATTATCCGGCATTTGCCGCGCTCTATGAAGCTGAGAGCCTGGAGGCACCGTGAGCGAAGAGAACGATTATGTGGAGAGCGTTGACAGCATAGGGTCAAGGGGAAGCAGCCCCGACACCTCCCAGGGATATTACCCGAATACCGGGGGAATCAGTGGGGGCGGCGCTTCAGAGACCAGCGGGACCAGGGATTCTGCCCCGTCAAAGGAAGTGCAGGGCGTTTCTTCTCCTTCCGGGACTCGTGAAATAGATACTCCGGCGCAGCAGGAGTCAAGGCAGGCCGATAAGACGGAGTTCTCGCGTGAAACGAAGGAAGTGCAGAACGGCGCAGCCCAGTCCACATCATCGTCCGATGCTCTTAAGGCCTTTGCGGAAAACTACAGGAACGGCGGGCAGGCAGAAAGCGGGAGCGCAGCAACAGGAAAGACCGGTACAGGCGCGGCCGCAGAGGCCGTCAATGGAGACTCCGGCAGCAGGAAAAACACCTCCGAGATGAGCAAGGAAGAAAAGGAACAGAGAAACAAGATAAACCGCTCTCTTGAGGGGAGCGGCGAATACAGGAAGAGTGTTGAAGGGCTTGGCGATGATGAGAAGGAGCATGCCGGCCAGGCTGCATACCAGGCCTACACAAAAGCGAAGGAAGAAGGAAGCGCCGATTACAGCGCCCTGAAAACGGCAAAAGAAGCGGGCCTCGAGAAGGCAAAGGAAATCAAGGGCGACAGGCAGAGGGCCGACGCAATGGAGCGCCTGACCCCCGAAGAGCGGCAGAAAGTCGATACGGCAAGGGCCAGGGCCGAGATGGCAAAGAAGGTTGAGGGTGACCCGTCGGCCGGTGAGCTCAAGAAAGCCGGCGACAGGGCCGCTGACGGGCAGCTCCGCACCATAGGGCAGGGGAAAGAGCTCGAAGAGGCCATGGCAAAGCTTCCCGAGGAGAAGCAGAAAGCCTTGAAGGCTGAAATGGACAAGGCTTACACTGCTGCCGCGTCCCAGGGGAAGGATAACCTCCAGGTGGAAAAGGAAGCGCTGGACCGCGGGAAAATCGTGGAAAAGCTCGATAAATCCCGCGCTGTCGGCCAGGACATGCAGAAACTCAACGAACAGGAACGCGGTTTTGTGAACCAGGCGGCCCATGACGCATACAAGGCATCGCTTGAACAGGGCGGCGACGAGAAGAAGGCTATGCAGAAAGCCGAAGAGGCTGCGCGGCAGAGCACGCGCTCCCTCAGAAATGAAAATTCCGCCCTGCAGGATCTTCAGCGCTCCGTCGAGGGCGGGAGCGCCATGAAGCAGCAGCTTGAAGGCATGAGTGACAAGGAGAAGGCATCTTTCCACGGAAAGGCCGACGAAGCCTTCAGGAAGGCGAAGGCTGAAGGCAAGGGCGATTACGAGGCGAAAAAGGCAGGGAAAGAGGCGGCTCTTGCCAGGGCAAAGGAGATCGAGGAGAACCACAAGAGGAATGAGGCGGTGGATAAGCTCGATGAGCCCTCGCGGGAAAGAGTCCGCACTTCCATGGACAAAGCATCACAGAAAGCGGCCCTGTCCGGGGCAGGCGACGAGGAGAAGGAGCGGGCTTCCGGTGCCGCAGCCGACAAGGAATTAGCCCGGATAAAAAACGAGAAGTTTGTCAACGACTCCAGAAGCAGGATGAAGGAGGAGGAGCGGGCAGGGCTCGAGGCCCTGGAGAAGGAGGCATACAATAAGGCCATCGCAGAGGGGAAAAGCCCCGAAGAAGCGAGGGATGCCTCAACGGAAGCTGCCATGAAGAAAGTCGATCCCTCCCAGAGCCTTCCTCCCCTTGAAGTTCCGAAGGGCTACAGCCAGATATCGAAGGTCTTCGGCGAGGCCGGCACCGGTCAGTGCACCACGAAGATGCCTGCAGGCCCCGGCGGCAAAGAGATTGACGTGACATGCCACAGCAAGATAGCCGAGAGGATGAAGGCTGCCTTCCAGGAGATCAAGGACAGGGGCATGTCGGATCTTATAAAATCCTTCGACGGCGCCTACAATTACCGTGAGATGACGAGCGGACAGAACCTGAGCACCCACTCGTGGGGCGTTGCCTTTGACGTGAACGCCGCCTCCAACGGTTACGGCCAGTCCCGGAGAACGGAAGACCAGCGGCAGCTCGCGGAGGTATTCCAGCGCTATGGCTTCTTCAACCTGCCCAACGACTGGATGCACTTCCAGTATACCCAGGGATACTGAGGTCAAGGGATTTCCCCCCTCACCGACTTTCAAGGCGCCTCAGACGGGGCTGCGCAGGATCCTTACGGTGCCGTTCTATCCCTGAATCTTTGTTACGTTTCTGTCACAAATATCAAAAACCATATGATAGAAGTCATCCGACGGCAATGGCGCAAGCAAGTGTCTCTGTCGCTGAGGTATTTCATATTTGTGCGCTCTTTATGCTTGAATAGTTTTTATTTTATTCACCCCTGTAACTGCTCTGTAAGAAATCTGTGAGAGGTCTGTAAGTGCTGCCTGGTATAATGCTCTCAGACAATCAAATTTAAGGAGGAACAGAAAATGGCAGACCTTCACATTCAACCGGCAACATCCTACACGGGGGCTTACGGCGGGTCGGGAACATACGCGGGCTTCGCGGGAATCAACAGCAGCGGTACCGCTGGCGCCAAGGGCGGCGTAGCGCAGGGAACAGGGCCCAACGGCGGCAGCTTTGCCGGAGGCGGGGCAGCAGCGGTAGGCCCGAACGGCGCGGCGGCAGCGGGGAAATTTTATGGTGTAAGCGCCAATGGCAATGCAATCTCAGCCCAGGGCTCCATCGGTGCTAACCAGAGCGGCGCGGCAGGCAAGGGCTACGTCGGCGTTGACAGCGCCAACATCTATGGTGGCGCCGGCGGGCAGTTCGCCTATGATGCCGCCACGGGTAATCTTGATGCCTGTGGAGAAGCCAAATGGTGCAATAAGTCAACAGGCGAGTATCATGAGGCAGCAGCCTACGCGGACCTTACCAAGGGCCAGGGAGGCACCATTTATACCGAAAAAGACGGGGTAGCAAAGACCTACACCGTGCCGCCCCGTCCCACGGCATAGCATGTCACGTCAATAGCCATGGAAAAGGAGGCGTCTTTACAAGGCGCCTCCTTTTTAGACTGGTGATATGTTGAAATTACCGTTGGATTCACCGGAAGGCCGTTCCTCGCAGGTATTGTCACAGAGCTAAAATTGAAGATTCTTTTCAAAAAAATCCTGGAATTCTCTCTGGTGCTCCCTGTAGTGTTCTGCAGGGGCCACCGTGACAAGCACATAAAAAGTCTCTCTGTCGTTTACGATATAAGTGATATTTTCACATTGCAGGTATGCCCCGTCAAGAGATAGTCCTGTGACCTTCATATTGAAACCGTACTCAAACCCTCTGTTGTATTTGATGTATCTGGCCTTTTGAATTCTTGTTCTTTCCACCAGGCTGTCCACCTTCATCCGCGGGTTGGTGGTCATGATCTTCTCAACGGCCCTGGCCACTTCATGCCATATCACTACATTATCATCAGGATCAATGTCCTGGGTGGTAAGACTGATGTTGGCTTCCACCATGACTATCAGTAACCGGAGGGAGGACCGCTCCCCCTCAGGATCGATTTTTGCGAATACCTTCTCCGAATCCCTGTAGAGAGTGAGGGGGGGCTTGACAAGTAAATAGTCCCTGGGGATTTTAATCTCATAATTCCTGTCATTAGTATACTGATAGAGCTGCCGCGCGGGAATTGAGTCAATTTGCCTGATGCCTGAAGGCTTCTGGCCGAATATCTGGGCAAGCACCTCTTCCATGCTTTTCTTTTTCACGGACTCGGGCTGTGAGGCGGGGGGTGCAGGCACGACTGCCAGGGGATTATTATCACCCGGGATTACGGCCCGCGGCTTTCCCGTAGCCCGGGGAACAGGCCCGCCGGGAAGTGAAGGCGCTGCTGAATGAGTCTTGGGAGGCCCTGCGGGAGCTTCCGCCTCCTTTTCGGCGGCTTTTTCTCCCCTGGGGCCACCAAGGGCGGCCCTGAGCTCAGCTATTGACTGATACCGCTTTTCGGGCTCCTGATCGAGGCATTTCATCAGTATTTTGTCGAAAGACTCCGAGAGCTTTGGATTGATGGCCCTGGGAGACTCAAACTCAAAGAGCTGCCCGGAAAAGCTATTGCCGTTTGTCGCCAGATAATGAAGCGTCGCGCCAAGAGTATAAATATCGGAGCGCTCGTCAGTCTGTCTCCCTCCGAAGTGCTCGGGAGACGCAGTAAGCGCCGATCCCATGGGCTCCGTATCTTCAGGCTTGTTCGTCTTGTAAATTCTCGCGATGCCGAAATCCACGAGACGAAGGCGGCCCTGAGTGTCCTTGATGATGCCGGAGTGGTTCAACTGTTCAAGTATGAGCTTTTCCTGGGAGAGGGAGACCATTCTGCGGGGATCGCCGGTCTCACCTCCTTGATGAAGTATGCCTTACCTAGATATTCAGCCTTGTAGGCTATGTACATCCCGCCCACGGTGAGGTACTTCGCCTTGTATTTTCCCTGAGCACCGTTTCTTCAGGGAGCACCAGCACAGGGAGGCCGTCTTTCCCCTTTTTCCCGCCGGGCGCTTCCACACGGAATCCCATAAATCCACCTGCCTGATATTCTTAATTAAATTATAAAACAGCCCTCCCGCCCGGGAACGAGGCCTGAAAACACCTGAGGCACAAGCCTTCATATATATAAAATAATATCACACTGATTAAAAATTCGTAAAGACGGGCAGGATGAGTTATCCTATGGCGTTTTTTCTTTGGTTACGGGCAAATCAGTCTGGCACGGCCTGAATAATTACGAAACCGAAATATCTTACTCATTGCTCTCCTCCACGGAGAGCACGCGCTTCAAGCCTCCCGCGCCGGGAATGAAGAACAGGGGATATACCTTCTCCCCGGGCTTCATGGCGCCAAGTTTCTGCTGGCTCGTGTTGTAGAGCTTCCCGTCGTCGGTGAGGAGCACGCACTTCGCCATGACATTTTTCGCCGTTTCAGAGCCATTGTTGGTCACTTCCGCCGATACTCTTATACCGTCCGGGTCTGTGGAGTAGCTTATTTCCACGATGACAAGCCGCACCTTGCTTTCCGGCGCCGGTGCCGTCTGGGCGTGAGCCGCGGCAGGCATAAAAGCTGTTACGCCAAGAAGAATGATTAAGAAAAAAAGTAAAAGCGACAGCCTCATGAGACCTCCTTCATGTTCTTTCAGTATAATGATAGCGCTATGCCCCCGGCCTGTCAATAGAAGTGAGGTAAGTGCCTGAGGCTCCCCCGTTCAGAGGTACTCCTTTTTTAGACCTGTTGATATATTGAAATTACAGGCGGATTCACCGATAATAGAAATGAGGGATTGTACTGTATTTTACATATAATTTTCTGTGCTTATGATATAGTGGAGAAAGAAAGGGATATGATAAAGGAGGGGCACTGCGATGAAAGGCAACAGGAAAAGGCAGAGAGGGCTCTCATTGGTGGTGACTCTTCTGGTGCTGGTCATCATGACGGTCATCGTTTTTGCCATCGGGTCCCGGGCGATTGTCAACCTTAACTTCACCACCACGGAGAAGTACAGGACAATGGCTTTCTATGCCGCCGAGGCAGGGCTCAGCAATGCGCTCCTCAACTACAAGAAAGGCCAGTCGGGATGGGATAGCGGCATAGGGAGCGCCGCCTCGCCGGTAAACCTTTTTAACGGAGCCTCTTACTATGTGCAGGTGACAAGGAACGAAACGCAGCAGGACATGACAGCGCCCAACGGCACCATAGTGAAGCCCGGGCAGATACACTTCCTGGGGACGGGGAACTGGCAGAACAAGGTGGCGCAGCAGCAGGTGGCCATCGTGGTGAAGGTGAACCAGGGCGGAGCCTTTGATTATGCCATCGCCACGGCGGGAGACGTGGCATTCAACGCGAATACCACCATCACAGGAAACATAAAAACAAGCGGGTCGATTACCAACAACGCGGTGCTCAGCGTGAAACCTTATAACGGCGAGGGAAGAGTCCTTGTGACGGGGCAGATAGACAACGGCACGCCCCATGGCAGCAGCGGCAAGTGGGTGCACAGCAATCCTGACGGAACTCCCAACGCGTTGAATGACGTGAGGGCCAGGGCAGGCATTACCGCCCCGACAAAAGTTGACGGATGGGACTATCTCGGCAACCCCGACAGCACCGACGACACCCTCGCTTTCATAAACGACGGCTCTCTTGCACCGACGTCGATCCCGGGAAGGGAAAGCCTTCCCAACCCCGATATGACGGAGCTCCTTGCATCCTGCAGGACTATCACGACAAACAACTACAGCGGCAGCCTCACATTCAACTATGACGGCGAAGTAGTCTATTTCCCCAACAGCAGCGGCGACCCCGAGGGAATAGGCGGGATACAGATCACCTCCCTCACGGGGAAGGGCACCATAGTGGTGGGGAGCTACGGCAAGCCGGGGAAGCTGAACTTCAGCACGGGGGGCGCGGGCACTGATAACGTGAACCTTATAGCCGTCGATGGCGGAACCAACTCAAACTGGGCGGGCAGCGGCACCGTGGGAGGCGCCAAGATATACAACCGCAACAACACCATAATAAACGGCCTTGTCTATGCCCATGGCACGATAAAAACCAATGCCCACCTCGAAGTGAACGGCTCCGTCATCTCCTATAACACCGGGGGCGTGGAGCAGAATGGCGCCAATTCAACCTTCAACCTTGCTCCGCTTGCCGTGCAGTGCCCGGGCTTCGAGGCCTGGATCGGCGGGAGCACCTATGGAGAAGTGGTTATAATCTCGTGGCAGAAAATGTGATGTTTTCCCGTGCCATAGGTGAGAATGACGGGGAAAACACGTCTACCGGCCATAATTCAGCCTCAATTCACCGCGTGAAGCTTCATCGCCGATTCATAGCGCCGGTTTCTTCCTGCGACGGCACGAGCTTCACGCCGGAGTGATACTCGAAAAGCAACAGGCTCATTTGTCACAATTTATTAATATTTGTAACAATTTATTAACACCAGCAACAATTTATTAACATATTATTAACATCGTGTTTACAATATTGTTTTATATTGATAAGACTTTTTGATTATCATGAGAATGCAGGGAAAACAAAAAATACCGTGGGGAGGAATTCACCAATGTTGAGTTATCAGACACAGTTTCAGACAAATATGTTTAATGCCCTGGGTGCATATTCTGGTGGCGGGTTCGATGCCACCCTCCAGATCTATCTCTTCCAATTCAATATGATTAATTCTTTGCTCGGAGATCAGCAATCCGGCGGTTATAACAGCAGTTATGGCAGTTTCAATCCCTTTGACTCTTCGGGGAGCCTCAATGGCATGAAGAACACGTATTTAAACGGGTATGGAGAATATCCGGTCTTCAACAATGAGCGCCCTCAGGAACAGACGGTGTTCAACGGAAACTACAGAACGTATAACTTCTCTTACCGCCAGAGCCCCATCAACACCCAGGTAAACGGAGATTTTACCGAAATTATGGGGACCATCGGCGATGACAGGGTAAAACAAAATGGAGATTTTGGCACTATATTTTCCGGAGAGGGGAATGATGAGGTAAAATATAATGGCAAATATTCAATAATCAATACAGGGCGGGGCAAAGATGACCTTGATTACAATGGATACAATTCCAGGATTGACATGGGAAGCGGCAATGACAACGTCAAAGCAGTCGGAGATTATAACTCCCATGATATGGGAAGCGGCAATGACACGATAGACAGTCTGGGTTCGAATAACAGGATTTACGGCGGCCTGGGAGATGACAAGATCACCAACAGAGGAGGAAATACCACCATAAGAGGCGGCAGCGGCAACGATACTGTCCAAAACAGCGGTTATTCAAATAATGATATAAGGACAGGTGGTGGGGATGATACCGTCACAGGCTGGGGATCGACCAGCAATATCGGCCTGGGAAGCGGCAATGACAAAATGAGCTGGAGCGGCACCGGCAATATCATAAAAGCCGGCACAGGCGATGACAGTGTGACACTCTTCGGCTCTTCAAACAAGGTGGATCTCGGAGCAGGCAATGATGCACTTGCCTTCACAGGTTTTACCAATGCTAAATCTGCTGACAGTATATTCAATGGCGGGGAGGGCAGTGACACTTTCAATATCAACTCGAAGAACCCCGAAAACCTTTCACTGTATAGAGATGACAGCGGAAAGCTCTATCTGAAAGATTCAACCACTGGAAACAAGGCGGAGCTGCATGGTTTTGAAAAGATAACCATGAATGGAAAGGAAATGACAGTCCCGCAGGGAACCAGGCCTTCTTCCGCACCTGCAATTGAATTTGAAGAGGGAAAGGGCGCAAAGGGCTCAGACAAGCCCGTAGAGATTCCACAGTATTATACGGTCGATGGTAATAACAAAAGCGGGAGCGGCTCTGAAGGAGGAGACAAGTTCCAGGTGAACGGCAATGACAACTATGTTGACTCAAGAGGCGGCGATGACGATCTGAGAGTCAACGGTGATAGAAATTATGCCGTCACAGGAAGTGGCAACGACAAGCTTGCACAGAATGGCGACTCAAACACAGATATCCTTGGAGCGGGGAATGACAGTGCAGAGGTGATTGGAGACGCGAACCTTGTGAAAGGCGGGGAGGGCAGCGATAACGTAAAGGTGACCGGAGGCAACAATACTCTGAGAGGCGATGAGGGCAATGATACCCTCTACTCAAAGGGAGACGGGAATACCCATGACGGCGGTGTGGGCAATGATTCCATAACAGCCTATGGAGCCAGGACACGAATTGAGGGCGGAGAGGGAAATGACACCGTATATTCCAATGGAAGCAACGCAAAGATTAATGGGGGAACAGGAAACGACTCGATTTCAGCAGTGAACACCAGTGGAAGTACTGTAGATGGCGGCACCGGCAGCGATTCGATTACCATCTCCGGTCATGGAAATGAGGGCTATGGCGGCCAAGGGAATGATAAGCTCACTGTCTCAGGCCAGAATAAAATTTATGGCGGAGAGGGAAATGACACCGTGCAGGTGAATATGGGATCTCGATCCAATAAGATTGGCTATGTGAGCGGAGGAGCCGGAAACGATACCGTTAATTTCACCTCACAGAAAGATACCAACATTCACTTCAGCCGCAATCAGGATGGAGTTTTGCTCGCAGAAGATATCGTGACAGGAAACAAGTATCAGATAGGGAATGATATGGAACACATTTCGGTAAACGGGAAGCTGGTATCGATCAGCGCAATAGCATAGAAGGAATGAACAACCTTATGATTCTGCCCTGTCCGTTCGTTCTGCTGCTTGACAGGGGATATGATATCCTGAACGGTTTTGCAGAGTGGGATGGCTTACATGAAGCCATCCCGCATGTGAGGGCGCTTATGGAGCAAGAGCGCTCTCATATTACTTATTATGCACACTTTGCATTGTATTTTCCTGTTGTCAGAGAGATTTGTGATTCCCTCGAGAGCACACTCAATGAGCTCGGGGGAATCTTGCAGAGCCTGGAACATGACAGAGGTCTGTTATCTTCAATGCTTTCCGCTTTTGAAGAGAATGCCGTTACCCTTGTCTCACTTCAGCACGCTCTGGAGAGAGCTTTTAACGAGATTCCGCGCAACCCTCCCGTGCCGACCATATGTGATGCGATATTTACGCTTTCCTGTTTTCTCCGGGGAGAAGTGCAATATGATATTCTCCCTTACTGGCTTTCCGGTCTGGGTGAATTAAGAAAACGCCTGGCGATGGATCTCGCCCCGATAAGGCTTAGAGCAGAGGGAAAAGAGAAATTGAGAGAAAGATTGGAAGAAGTAGTTGCTCTGCTGAGAGAAAGTGAAGATATTTTCTCCCGGTGTGAAAGAGAAAAAAAGGTGCCGGATATAGAGCAGCTTACCGCAATTCTCGGAAAAACGGGTGAACAGCTTTCCCTCATCCTGCCTGAAATGGAGGACAGCTCTTCCCTTTCCTTCAAAGATCTGAAAAGCAGATATGGAGACACTCTCTCTCTTTTGATTACCCGTTATCGAGAGGGAAGCAATGTCATAAATGACATCAGAGATTACATTGTTTACCTGAAAGAGATCGAAGAAAAAAGAATAGAATCTCTGGAAAAGGAGAAGAATTACTGGTATCTCTCTTCAAACAGGCAGGAGGAATTCTTCTCGGATATGGCACAGTGCTGCAGAAATAAGACTCATCTGCTGGAAGCCATGCACCTCCACCTTCACGATCCTCTTGAAGTTTCCCGCCTCTTCTCTCAGTATTCTGCCTTATCAGGAGCAGAAAGAGACAGGCTGGGTGAATTGAAGAGAGAGCTGGAAGAAGACATATCTTTAGAAAACGCTCCCTATTTCAAGAATTTATCCAATGTGATGAAGAGTGTTTTTCAATGCAGGCTTCCCCTTCATCATCTTGCCACTCATCTCGCGCATGCACTCAGGATGCAGGAAGACCTTAAAACAGCCCTCATTGACTGCAGAGTGCTTCAGAATGAAAGCAGTGATGAGGTGGATGCACTTCTTCAGGCCGTGAGGCTCCAGGAGGAGGGAGCAGGAAAGATAAAGGAGTTCCTGCAAAGAAGAGAAAGGGACCTCCTCATAGAGGGGAAAAACCTTATGATTCAAGGAATTAAAATGATCAAAATCATGGATCCGGCTGATGACATCAGTGATTCGGCTCTTACTCCAATTAATTCCATGCTGAAGAAATTCAGTGTGATTTCTGATGACCCGAAATGCCTTATTGATATTAAAGAGGATCAGGACCATTCAAGGATGCCTGCTGTCGAAAAAAAGATAGTGAGGGAAAATATCCGGAAATTGAAGCAGGCATTGACAATGGGAGAGTGTAATGAAATCAGCGGCGAAGAAGAGAAGAAGGTGTTTTCAGAGTTTCTTCAGAGATTGACTTCACTGCAGAACCAGATGGAAGATCAGGTCACCCCTCAAGTAAAATCATTCACCGATACCGAGCTGGAAAAAACCTGCATAATATTAAGAGAGGTAATCGCAAAGTTTCGGATTATCACTGAAGAGATAGTGCGGCTTCTTGAAGAAGGGGCTGTTCCTCCGGCACACCACTACTGCGGCAGAATAGAAGAAATTGCACAGCCTCTTGATGAGCTGCAGCAGGTAATTTCGGAGATCCTGGCAGAAAAGCAGAGAACATAGCGCATCTACCACCTCCATTTCGCATTGTATACAGGTACGATAAAAAAAGGGTGCGCATTATCCGCATATGGCGAAGTGATGGAATTCTGAAACTCCCGTGATTCCCTTCATGGCTACAGGTTTTCTTTTGTCTCCGAAATGGCTCCTCTGTCCACGTAGGAAATTATTGACCAGCTGAGGCGCGCGTTGCTTTTCGCCTTATTGAAGCAGGCGGTGGAAAAGAATGGTGCCGACCTGTTCTTCAGGTTGGTGTCATAGCTCATTTTCTGCCAGTGATAGCCCATGCAGTAGGCTCCAGAATCTCCCGCGTCAGCCTCCACATCGGCAAATCTTGAGATTATGCATCCCGTGAACCTGAATATGCCTCCCTGGTAGAGCGTTGAATAGTTATCCGTGGTGTCCTCAAGCTGGATCGCCCCGTAGTTGAAATCCCACACGATCTGTTTTCTGGCCTGGTCGCTTACGGCAAGCCACCTGTCCACGTAATACTGTCCATTCTGCTCGACAAGCCAGGCAGGGCGCGTCCCCCCGTTGGCGGCCTTGATGGCCTGGCCGCTCTCAAAAGAGATGGGCGCCTTACGGTATGAATCAGCGTTCACAATGCCCGAGGGCAGAGAAGTGGGCATGGTTGCAGGCTTCTGATAAGGGTTGTGGTTTACATTGAAGAAGTCCATGGTCATGCTGTGGTTTTTTGAGCCGATGGTGGCAGTCACCTCAAGAGTCTGCTTCTGTGTCTTGGAGGGATCGTCGAAGTCTGCAGAGCCGGGGGTCATGTATTCGCTGTCAGTGGTATTGGGGTGCTTGAAATCGTTGAGGTACACATGATTTTTCGCAAGGAGCCCCAGCGAAGGCGCAGGCATATCTTTGCGATAGGTGATATCGCCGATTATCGAGAGGTTCCCTTCAGCCTGCTCATTGACAGTGCTGTCGTAAGGAGGGTAGCGGAACTTGTACCGCGTGGGGTTGGCCGTATAGGCGTCATATTCTGCCTTGCTCATATTCAAGGCAGGCCTCTGGGCGGCATCAACCTCAGTCGAGGGGAGAGCATTCACCATCTCGGTGTGTGTCTGGCCGTCCTGTGTCCATTTCCGCTCCTTATAGCACTGGTAGAGATATTTCCCTGTGACAGTGTCATAGACATTACAGGTAGTGAGCCTGCTGTCGAAAATGTTGTTGGCGCTGTAATAGTCGGGAGCATAAATAGCCTGAGCCTCCCTGCTCGAATTGGAGTCGGCTATTATTGAAAGCGGTGAGGTGAGATGCCCCTTGCCCGGTTCACCATTGGCGTTCTCGGCGGAGTTGGGATTCTCGCCGAGAACCTGCACGTTTCCTCCCTTGACATAGATCATGTTCTTGAATCCGGGAGTATCGCTGAAAAAGGTCTTTGAGGTCCCGGCCACCGGCGCGAGCTCCCCTGTAGCCGAGTCTCTCAGGTACTGCTGGACGGTGTATTGGGTTCTTTCCGGGTTCCCGTTCACATCGATAATTGGTTTTACGGTGATTCTGTAGGTGGGAGGCTCTATCTGGCTGCCGGCAGTGTGAAAGTCAGGTCGCAGGGCACTGTCCGGTACGTCGATGAACCATCCATTGGAGGCGCCGTCGTCCTGCTGCGCAAGGTTGTAAAAGAAGCCGTTCTGCGCATTGCCTGAGCCGTCAACATACCCCATCTTCTCCGTGCCGCCTGCGGTCTTCCAGATATGCTCATGGATGTTCATCGAGGAAGAGCCTGTTTCATAAGGATCCTTGGTATTCTTGAATATCTCGCCAGACAGAAAGTTTCCGCTTCCGTCGGTCATTCCTGAATTGAACTGGATCCCCACGGCACTCGAAGGGGTCGATGATTTGCCTGATTTCTGCGCGATGGCCTTTCCGTAGAACTTGGGCCATATATCGGAATTGCCTGCTGAGGTGCTTGAGAGCAGATCAAGGTTGATGCTGCCGCTGAAATCAGCTGAGTTGGCCACCCAGCCCGTTGACGCGTTAAAAGTGGCGGTTTGCTGAGGCTTGGCCCATCCCGCCTGCTCGGGGCCGTCTATCTTGATGGCACCGTCCCAGGTGAAGTCTTCGCATACGAATACGGCGTCATCGGTGCATTCCTGCTGGTTCGGGTAATGGTATCCTCCGCCGATGTCATAGGAGCGGATGTTCTGGTAGATCGATCCGGGGAACTCATTGCTTACGCGGGCAAGGACTTCCCGCGAGGAGACTATATACTGGGGATATGAAGCGGGATCCTTGTCCTTCTGGCTCATGATCCTGGCTTTCACTATGATGCGGTAGTTCACGTTATAAGTGTAGGCAGCCTCGCCGCTTACCATCACGCTCCCCTCTGCTTCAGGGACTACAAGGATTCTCCAGTGGCTGTGAAGACCGCTGGAAGCGAAACCGAGGTCGCTCATATCTGTTGAGGATGTGGCAATTACCATGGCATTGGCATTTGTTTTATAAGGGGCTACGTTGAACTCCGGGTCGCTGCTTGCAGATTCCACCGTGATGCTGGGCATGAAAGAACCGCTGGGGGGAGTGGTGGCGGTCGTGATGCTTTTCAGGACATTGATATTGGTTGCGCTGTCAAGGCTCCAGTTTCCGGGATCACCCATATGATAAAGGGCAAAATCAACAGCGGCATTTGCCAGGCTCACCGCCACCGCTTCCTTTTCATAGCCCGCCGCTGCCCTGCTGTTGGTAAAAGAGATGCCAATATAGGTGACGCCCATCGTGAGGATGGCAAAGATGGTAAACAGGGCAATAACAAGCGCGATGCCTTTTTCATTCGCTGTTCGGTGACGGACTTTCATCCTCTTCACCCTTTCTGATGGTCTTACTTATATTTTTCCATAAAATCCTCTTATTTTCAAGCCTCTTCAAGCCTCTTCATTGCCGGAGGGACTGGCAGAAAAGGGAGAAATCTCTTGCATAATACTTATAGATATCGGGAGAAGCGCTCGAGGAGAGAATGTACATCTTCTGGCCGTCATCGCTTATAAAGGCAAGCTGCTCGCATTTCACGCTTTCACTGCTGTTAAGAGGGGTATAATGAAATGAATAGGCATAGCCCGTCCTTTTCCCGCTTCTCACGGGGGTAAAAGCCAGATTCTCCGCGCACTGCGATCGGAGCCCGTCAAGGTAAATGGAATATATCACTGATGGGCTCACATCAACGGGAACTACCAGAACTGTCAGCTGAAGAAGCCGCAAGGTTTTTCCGTCACAGGTGCTGTCAAGGGCCGCAAAACATGACTCCTCAACAATCCTCTCCCTCAGGCGCGGGTCTTCCTTGAAGAATTTCACACCGCCGAGTATCTGCAGATATCCTTTTGGCACCTGGAGTGATGCATAATACCTGCCCGGACTTGCAAGCTCGATGGCCGGTCCCTGTGCTATTCCCCGGGGAGCCTGAATATCGCCCTCCTTTACCTTAAGGATCTGTGAGATAATCTCAGCGGCTTTTCTCTCGTCGTTGCCTGAAGGCGCTCCCTGCTGAGCTGGCGAGGGTGGGAGTCCAGGAGTCTCCTCCCGGTGAGTCACCGGGCTTTCACCGGCGATCTTCACCGGGGCTCCCGTGGGATAGGAGAAAGGCATAAGAGGCGGGGCATTGTTTCCACCAGGAAGATCCGGCGGCTGTGGCGCGGAATTGCCGGAGGAGGCAGTCGGCTCAGGGTTTGCAGCACTTTCATGGGCATAGGATACGGGGGGATAAGAGGGAGAACCAGGCACTTCTCCTATGGCGGTCCTCTGGAGGGGAGATTGGACAGGGGGAGAAGATTCAGGCCCCGGCCCAGTGCTCTTCATGGGAAGAGGGGTGTACTGGACCACAAAGTCTTCTGAGTGGCCTTGAGAAGACACCGCAGCCCTGTGACTGCTTCTTGAGCCCTTATATATGAAGATTCCTGCCAGAACAAGCAGGAAAATGCCCGCGAGGAGCATGAATAATGGAACAGAAGCCAGTCTTTTACGCTCAGGTGATATGGCTGCAGCTTCTTCTTCTTCAGAGCCCCTTCCTGAAGACCTGGCCAGGGCGCCTTCCTTCCGTGGCCCGAGGTGGGCCATCCTCATCTCTCTCACCGATTGAAAGCGCTGGAGCTTGTCAGGATGGGTGGCTTTTTCGATGACTTTCTCAAGATTCTCTGAGACATCGGGGTTCACGGAGCGCACGGGGAGGAGCACCCCGTCTCTTCGGCCCCTCTCATATCCATTGGTGAGAAGGAAGTGAAGGGTGGCGCCGAGGTTGAATACATCAGACCTTGCATCTCTGCCTGTCCCTGTTGTGTGCTCCGGTGAGCATAAAATGGCCCTCCTGGATCTGTTCCCGTCATCATCTGGTGCTCCTGTGGTGCCGAAATCGACGATCCTGAGCTTGCCTTCCCGGTCTTTTATTATGTTCCGCGGCTTTATGTCCCTGTAGAATACCGGGGGGTTGAGGCCATGGAGGTATTCAAAGATGTCGTAAAGCTGCGAGGCGAACTCTTCAGCATCCTTTTCCTGGGTGAATCCCGGGGCTCCCGGTGCAACAAGCAGGTCCAGGCTCTCTCCCCTCACAAGCTCCGTGACAAGGTAACAGAAGCCCTCCTCCTCAAAGAAATCAAATGCTTTTACAATTGCGGGGTGACTGACCCTGCTCAGGATAAAATGCTCCTGCGTGAGTGAGAAGAGCAACTGGCTCTCCCTGGTGTCAACTTCTTTTATGTGGTAGAAGGTGTTCCCTTTTTCCGCCTTGTAGGAGACTCCCCTGGATCCTGCGCCCAGGTAGTGGACCTTATATACTCCGTGAAGGTGGGAACCCTCGGGAAGCACCGTTCTTTCTGATTTGTCAGAATCAGGCGCCGGCACACGCTTCATAAGCTCCGCTCCTTTTAATACGGTAAATATTATTTTACCGAAGGATAATTCCTGAAAAATTCCCTGAATTCATCCTGGTAATAACTGTAACGTTCTGGCAGGGCGCATGCGGTAAGGGAATAAATTGATTTCCTGTCACGGATGGCATAGATTATCTCCTCACAATGAAAGGTGGTACCTTCTAAAAAATTCTCTCTGACCCTCATGTTGAAGCTGTATTCAAGGCCTGCTTTGTTTTCAATGTAATTACTCTGCGGTTCAATGCTGTCCACCTCAATATCCTTGTTTTTTGAAATGATATCTCTGAAAGCACTGTCCAGACTTTGCCATTCGATAAACCCAGTGGCACCACTATGGTAATTAGCATGGCTGTAAAGAATCAGGTAACGCAGAGTCGATTCACCCCTTATCGGGTCAATCTTTGCAAAAACTTTTTCTGTGGAGCTGTAGATCATTTTTTTAGGAGTGAAATTTAAATAATCCCGGGGAATATTTATCTCATAAGAATAATCAGCGGTGCCAGAATTTATCTCCCGGGCTTTCACTGAGTCGACGCGCCTGAATCCGGAGGGCTGTATCTTAAAAATCTGGCCGAGGAGCTCTTCCCTGCTTTTTGGAGCCGTGTGGGCAGGCTGAGAGGCAGGCGTGGAGAGCGCCGTGGTCTGGGGATTATTATTGCCCGGGTCCATGGGGCGGGGCTTTCTTGTCGCCCGGGGGACTGTCTCGCCGGGAAGATAGGGCGCCGTGGGGAGGGTGGCGGGGGGGGCTGAAGAAGAAGGAGCGGCTCTCTCCGGGGAAGGGGTAACAGAAGAGAGGGGTGGTGCCGCAGCCCCGGGAGAGGCAGAGGGATCGGCCGCCCCGGGTTCAGGAATGGAAGGGGCTTCCTGAGCCGAGAGTCCTTCCTGGACCGGATTTTCTCTCACTGCCAGAGGCGGCGGCTCTTTGAGGCCCCTGTCGTCAAGCAGGGTCAGGGAGGCCAGGGGGAGCGTTCCCAAGGCAGCAGGCTGCCGCGGCGCCGAGGCTTTGATAAGCATGATCCCTGTGAAAGCGACCAGAAAGACCGCAAGCGCAAGGGTAATATAAGATTTATAGGGATAGAGAGACCTGAGATAATATTTTTTCACTCTTTGAAGCGTATCTGAGAGTGAAAAACGCGCCGCTGAAAGAGTCTTAAGAGCCTCTGCGGGAGCGGGATCCGTCTTTTTCTCCTCAGCAGCTGCTTTTTCGCCTCTGGGGCCCCCAAGAGCGGCTCTGAGCTCGGCAATTGACTGGTACCGCTTATCAGGATCAAGCTCCAGGCATTTCATGATTATCCTGTCAAAAGACTCTGAGAGCTTGGGATTGAGAGATCGCGGAGGCTCGAACTCAAAGAGCTGCCCAGAGAAGCCCTTGCCGTTTGTCGCCAGATAATGGAGCGTCGCGCCGAGAGTGTAGATATCGGAGCGCTCATCAGTCTGTTTTGCCCCAAAATGCTCAGGCGAGGCAGTGAGCGCGGAGCCCATGAACTCCGTATCTTCAGCCTTGTTTATCTTGTAAATCCGGGCTATGCCGAAATCCACGAGGCGAAGGCGGCCCCGGGTATCCTTGATGATGTTCTGGGGCTTGAGATCTCGGTAGATTATGGGCGGGGTGAGCTTGTGGAGGTATTCAAAGATGTCGCAGAGCTGGAGGGCCCACTCGATAATCACCTTTTCCTGGAGAAATATCCCTGCCATGGGAGATATGAGCTTCTCAAGGCTCTGGCCTTCCACGAACTCCATGACCAGGTAATAGAAGCCGTCTTCTTCAAAAAAATCAAAGACCTTGATGATGCCGGGGTGGTTCAGTTGATCAAGAATAAGCTTTTCCTGGGAGAGGGAGACCATTCTCCTGGGATCGCCGGTCTCAACCTCCTTGATGAAGTATACATTTCCTTCATATTCAGCCTTGTAGGCTATGCACATCCCGCCCACGGTGAGATACTTCGCCTTGTATTTTCCCCTGAGCACTGTCTCTTCAGGGAGCACCAGCATGGGGAGGCCGTCCTTCCCTTTTTTCCCGCCGGGCGCTTCCACGCGGAATCCCATGAGCCGCCATCCTTTTCGAGTAATGCTCTTGCCGGAAATACATGTAAAGGTCCAAATCATGGCCCTTCAATGCTATATCAATACAATCAGCAGTTTGTAAAGCCCTGCCTGCAGTCAGCATGAAAAAGAGTCTCTTCCTGCCGCGCTGTCGAATAGTACACAGTGGGGACTGACGGGTTTTAGAATCAATCTGTCCCCGTCACTTCGAATCGAAAAGGAGATCCTTCAATGAAAAAATTTCCTGTGTGTGCCCTCTTCTTTCTCATCACCCTCTTTCTCCCGGCCTTTGCCGCGGAAAAGAAAGCGGCCGATCCCGCCGCTCTTGTGAAGCAGGCCCATGAATCCCGCGAAAAGCTCTTTTACACCAGGGCCGTTGAGCTCCTCGACGAGGCCAGGAAGCTCTACAGGGCGCAGAACAATGTGACGCAGTTCACCGCCCTGTCGCGGGAGATCACCGATCTTCAGAAGGTGATTGTGGAATATGACTCCACTGAGGCCGATCTGGTGAGAAAGTGCGAAAAAGAGAAAATCCCTCTCAGCGCAGCGGAGATCAAAAGCCTCGTCGCGGCTGACAAGCTTGAATATATGACCTTCGACGGCGGGAAAAAGTATTTCAGGGACTGCCTGAAAAACGCCTTCTTCAGGGACCCTGCGCTGGGGATGAGGCTCAAGGCGATGAGGGAGTCCGGGAAGAAGTTTCTCGCCGCATACAATCCCTATATATTCAATGAATACAACGACGCCGGCGTGCAGTGGTTCTCGCCCTATTATGCCTCCAAGGTCTTCCTGGGAGAAGGGGAGGTCAAGCTTAAGAAAAAGCACTTTCCCGAAAAGGGCGTCCTGAGGCTCTGGATTCCCCTTCCCGTCACGACGGGCTCCCAGACCGACGTGGCACTGCTGCGCGTCTCCCACCCTGAGTATGTGAAAGCTGTTTCTGATGCCGACGCCGAAATGGGGTGCCTTTACCTTGAAGTCCCCCTTCCCCTGAAAAAGAAGGAAATGAAAATCGAGGTTCACTACCGCTTTACCGGCCGCGCCGTCAGGTCAGCGGTGAGCCCCGACCTGGTGGGCACCTACGACAAGGATTCCTCTCTTTACCGTCATTATACGAAGAGCGAAGGCAACTGCACGGTGACTCCCGAGATCAAGGCCATGGCGGAAAAAGTGGCGGCAGGCGAGCAGAATCCTTACCTGGCGGCGCGGAAGCTTTATGACTATGTGGTGGACAACGTGAAGTACAGCTTTATGCCCCATCTCTCCCTTGATGCCCTCAAAAAGCCTGAATCGGTCTATGTCTTTGAGCATAAGTATGGCGACTGCGGCGGCCAGAGCATCCTTTTTGCCGCCCTGTGCCGCTCCCTGGGTATCCCGGCCAGGTGCCTCGGCGGCATGCAGCTCTGCCCCGGCCAGACCTCATACCATTTCTGGGCCCAGGTCTTTATCCCCTCATACGGATGGATTCCCGTCGATACCTCCGTAGCCCAGGGGGTCATGGAGGCCGGCGGCATGTCGGAAAGCCAGAAGCAGAGGATCAAGGACTTTTTCTTCGGGAGCATCGACCCTTACCGCTTCTATATACAGAAGGAGACCGACCTCCCCCTCAGCCCGGCGAAAGGCTCGCCCCGGATCCTCACTATGGCCTTCCAGCTTGCTGAAGGTGAGTGCGCTGAGAGCGAGCTGGACCCTCTCTTTTTTATGGAGTATGAGGCGGAATTTCAAGAAGTGCGGTAAAACGGGGACTCCTTTCCCAAGAGGCGGCACGGACCGGGGGACGATGATTCCCGCACCCCTGCCGAAAACCTGCCGAAACAGGAGTTTTCCGCCTCCACCCATAATAGTATGGAAGGACATACTTAAAAACACTATATAAAAAAGCAAGAGCGCTTCACATGATAAAAACATATCTTCTGACGCTGGTTTTTCTCCTGGTCCTCGATTACGTCTGGCTTGGGCTCATCATGAACAGGTTTTACGCCCGGCAGCTCGGAGGCCTCGGAAGAACAGAGGGTGGAAATTTCAAGCCCGTCATCTGGGCGGCATGCATGGTCTATCTGCTGATTCCACTGGGTATCGTAGTATTTGTGCTTCCGGGAGTGGACCGGGGCAGCCTGGTCCTCTCTTCGGCGGGAAGAGGCGCCCTTTTCGGGCTCGTGCTCTATGGCGTCTATGATTTCACCAACTACAGCCTGTTAAAGGATTACCCGAAAACCATGACCTTTGCGGATATCCTCTGGGGGACCTTCCTGTGCTCAGTGACCTCCGTTTTTTCAGCTTATGCAGGCTTCACGCTCTTCTCCTAGCGGAAGGCTCGGACAAGCGGGGGTATTTGAATCGGAAACTATCTCATGTCCAGGATGGAGAGAGCAGGGAGAAAGGCATATGAACATAGCGATCATCGGCAGCGGGATATCGGGTATGACGGCAGCATGGCTTCTTCACCGCACCCATGCCGTAACACTCTTTGAGGCGAACGACTATATTGGCGGCCACACCCACACGGTGGACGTGGAGGCCGAGGGGAAGAGCTACCCGGTAGATACGGGCTTTATCGTCTTCAACGAGAGCACCTATCCCATCTTCTGCCGCATTCTCAAAGAGCTCGAGGTGCAATGGCAGCCCACCGGGATGGATTTCAGCGTGAAATCAGAGAGAGATGGCCTGGAATACAATGCCAAAGCCCTGAGCACGCTCTTTTCCCAGAAAAAAAACCTCTTTGACCCTTCATTCTACCGGATGTTCCTGGAAGCCCTCAAGTTCAGCCGGGAGTTTGACCGCATTCTCCAGGAAGAGGAGGAGCATGCAATAGAGGAATACCTCAGGGAAAGGGGCTACTCCCTGCGATTCATGGAACAGCTTATCATTCCCCTGGGCGCATCTCTGTGGTCATCGGATCCCGAGCAGTTCAGAAGCTTTCCGGTCAAGAACTTTGTGCGCTTTTTCAAAAACCACGGCTTTCTCGGGGGAAAAAGCTCCATACGATGGCTGGTCATCAAAAAGGGATCCAGAACCTATGCAGACAAGATGACCGCCCCGTTTAAGGACAGGATACGGTTAAGCACCCCCGTGGCTCATGTAACAAGAAGTGCCGACGGGGTGCAGGTGATCACTGCCCGGGGTGACCACCACCTTTTCGACCAGGTCGTGATGGCTGTCCACAGCGACCAGGCGCTGCAGGTGCTGGAGGAGCCCACCGCCCTGGAAAGGGAGATTCTGGGCGCCTTCCCCTACCAGGAAAACAGGGTATACCTTCACACCGACCACACTATTCTTCCCCGCGACCGCAATCTCTGGGCCAGCTGGAATTACCTTATTCCGGCGCAGAAACTCGGCAGAGCGGCCGTCACCTACGATATGAATATCCTGCAGTCCCTCGGCGCTCCCGTGGAGTTCTGCGTGACCCTCAACCGCCTGGAGGCCCTGGAGAGGGAAAAAATCCTGCAGGAATTCCTCTATGCGCACCCCCAGTACGATCCGGCAGCGGTGAAAGCCCAGGAGCGGCACCTGGAAATAAGCGGTGTTGACAGGATTCATTACTGCGGCGCATACTGGGGCTATGGCTTCCATGAAGACGGCGCCAGGAGCGCCGTGAATGCCTGCAGCAGGCTGGGAGTGTCCCTTCAATGAACAGTTGCATTTACGAAGGGTTCGTGGTTCACCACCGGAAGGAGCCGGTGAAAAATCACTTTAAATACCCGCTTTTCATGATGTTCATCGATCTTGAGGAGCTGACCGAGCTGTTCAAGGCAAGCCCCCTCTGGTCAGCCGGCGGCTTCAACCTTGCCTGGTTTCGCCGGAAGGATTATATGGAGCCCCATGATCGCACCCTCGCGGAGGCTGCAAAGGAAGCTATCAGGAAGCAGACCGGGAGCGCATGCGCCGGCCCCGTGAGGGTCCTTACCCATCTGAGATATTTCGGGCATATTTTCAACCCGGTGACCTTCTATTATGCCTACGATGAGCAGGGAAAGGAAATTGAGGCCATCGCCGCCCAGATCACCAACACTCCCTGGGGTGAGCGCTTTACCTATGTTCTGGATGCGGCTTCCCTGGGGAAGGAGCGCACCGAGTGGACCTTCACCTTTGGTAAAAACTTTCACGTGTCTCCTTTCATGCCCATGGACCTTACCTATGAATGGACCTTCAGGAAACCTGCAGAAGAGCTTTTCGTGAGAATGCATACCGTGCGGAACAGCACCAGATTTTTTACCGCCGCCCTCTCGCTTCAGAGAAAAGAGATTACCGGGGCAGCCCTTCACCGGCTCCTGCTGACCTATCCTTTCATGACCGTAAAGGTCGTACTTCGCATCTACTGGCAGGCACTGCGGCTCAACATCAAGAAAGCTCCCGTTTATGAGCACCCGCAGGAAAAGAGACCATCACGGTGATGCCATGAACACAATACTCTCCCCGGCCGCTGAAAAAGCCGGAAAGACCGCATGTGTCCAACGCCTGGCAAGAAAAGGCTTTTTCCACATGCTGGGGCGCCTTGCAAGAGGAGCACTGACCATTCACGATTCCTCGGGATCCCATGCCTTCGGGAGCGCCTCCCCCGATGGGTATGTGAGAGCTGAAATACACGTGCAGTCAGAGGATTTTTATTCCAGCGTGCTATTCGGCGGCGATATCGGCGCCGCCGAGTCCTACATACGCGGGGAATGGGACTCTCCCGGTCTCACCGATGTCATACGGGTTATTGCCCTTAATCCCGAGATCCTTGATGCCGTAACGGGCGGCTGCAGCCTCATCTGCCTTTGGATCTCCCGGATCCTTCATCTGCTGAGAAAAAACACCCCGTCGGGGAGCAGGAGAAATATTCACGAGCACTACGACCTGGGAAATGATTTCTTCTCCCTCTTTCTCGATCCCACCATGACCTATTCCTGCGCCCTCTTCACCAGGCCTGACATGACCCTGGAGGAGGCCTCACGGGAAAAATACCGGCAGATCTGCAGCGTTCTCAATGTACATGACTCCCATCATATCATGGAGATCGGCACGGGATGGGGCGGATTTGCCATATTTGCCGCCCGGGAATATGGCTGCAGAGTCACTACGACAACCATTTCCAGAGAGCAGTATGAATATGCCCGGGGCCTGGTGCACCGCCTGGGTCTGGAGTCTCAGATTACGGTGCTTTTCCGTGACTACCGTGAGCTTGAGGGAACCTTCGACAGGGTCGTGTCCATCGAAATGATAGAAGCCATCGGCCACCGCTTCATGGACACCTTTTTCCGCACCTGCGCCAGCCTCCTGAAGCCGGACGGAGCCCTGGCCATACAGGTGATTACCATGCTTGACTCACGCTTTGAAGCGTACAAAAACCGCTCGGACTTCATAAAAAAGCACATTTTCCCTGGAAGCTGCCTGCTGTCCGTGGCATCAATCTGCCGGAGCGTCGCGCGGGTGAGCAATCTGAGGCTCATCAGGCTGGAGGATATCGGACTGCACTACGCCAGGACCCTGGGAATGTGGAGGGAAAATTTCCAGAAGAATCTCCCCCGGCTGGCAGAGAGGGGATATTCCCCCAGCTTCCTCAAGATGTGGCTCTATTACCTCAGTTATTGCGAAGGTGGCTTCAGAGAGCGGTACATATCGGATGCTCAGATGTTTTTCTGCACCCCCCTGTGCCGGATATAGAAGCGCCTCATTTACGGTCTCCTCGTCTAAGCGGAAGCCCAGGTATAAATACCGGCGTTGTCCTCCGGTATTCTTCATATCCCTCTCTTGTGCTCATCTGGGCCTCCAGAAGGGGGACGCCTGACACATACCTGAGCAGCAGGGTGATGATGAGCGGGCTGAACACTGCTTTCCAGCCGCCGGGCACCGGGAGAGCCACCAGGTAAATTCCCCACCATGTGAGGGCTTCACCGAAATAATTGGGATGACGGGAATATTTCCAGAGCCCCTCCTGACAGATCTTTCCCCGGTGTGACGGGTCCCGCCTGAAATCGGCAAGCTGCCGGTCTGCAATGGTCTCAAGGGCAAATCCCGCAATCCAGAGCGCAAAGCCCATCACATCAGCAGCGGTAAGCTCCGGCCCGGGAGCTGTATTTATGAGGATTACCGGATATGAGATGAGAAGCAGCAGGGCTCCCTGAGCCAGGAAGACATGGACGAAGGCCCGCGGCACGGCCCATTTTCCCCAGCTTTCCCGCCACTTCGCATACCGCCTGTCCTCGGGCTTCCCCCTGTTTCTGAGGGAGAGGTGTATCACCAGGCGGAGCCCCCAGGCAACAATCATCACGGTCGTGATGGTCTGGCGAAGGTCGTGCCGCCCCCCGTGGAAAAAAGAAATGAGCGCAACGATAATGAATCCGCCTCCCCAGCCCACATCGGCGATACTGTTGTTTCTTATGGCAGTCGCCACAATGAAGAGCATGAGCATGTAGAGAAATACTGCCGCGCCGGCATACAGAAGAGTCTCGGTCATAAGGCGATCCGCCTTCCATAAAAAAGGACATTATAGACTTTCCCGTAACTTATAATAGTAAATTTCTGTGCAGACGGCATTTTCCTCTTCCAGGTGTCCATACAGATTTCCAGAGTGCCCGGGAACACATTAAAAGAGAGGGAGCGCCGGGGCTCCGCCGCGACTCTTTGGAATCAGGGTATTACGCGTTGATCCATCAATAAGGCCCGGCAACTGAAAAATACCCGCGGCTGTCCATGGGAGGACCATCTTTGTGTCTGGAATCATGGAGAACCTTCGGCCGCCGCTGCATCAGATTGAGAGGTGCGCTCCACTATGAACAAGATTTTGTTTACCTCCGTGTGTCGTCCCTTCGGCGGAAAGCATGAGGGCAAGTCGGTGGGCGCGGAGTTGTTCCATATGCAGATAACCCGTGCCCAGGGCATGTTCAGTCCCCGGCAGGTCATACGGTGCTGGGCTCTCGACTATATCGCGGAAAATATTGAGACTCCCTCGGTGGTCCTTCATTATCCCTCAGAAGCGGAGCTGATAAGAGAGCTCAGGACCGGTGACTTTGACTGCGTAGGCATCAGTTTCGTTGTCTCCACCTTTCACAAGGTGGAGCGAATGGTCCGGCTCATAAGAAGATACCGGCCCGGGGCACAGATTATTCTCGGCGGATATGGGACCGTGCTTCCCGATGACATGCTGCTGCCCCTCTGCGATCATATATGCCGGGAGGAGGGCATCGCCTTCATGCGGCGCCTTCTCGGGGAAAGGCTCGAGCGCCCGATACGTCATCCCTATGCACCCATAGCTTCGCCCGAGATATTTTACACGGGATATTCCCGCAAGGTGATGCACATAACGGGCGGGCTGGGCTGCCCCAATGGCTGCGATTTCTGCTGCACCTCGCATTTCTTCAAGAGAAAGTATCTGAGCTTCACCGCCGACGGCAGGCAGCTCTACCGGGAGATGGCCCGTCTTAAGCGTGAGTGCGGGGACAGGTTCGGCGGATTTGCCGTTATTGACGAGGACTTCTTTATTCATCGCGAGAAGGCCCTGCAGTACCTGGAATGTGTAAAGCAAAATGAGGATGATTTCGCCATGATGGCTTTTGGCAGCGTGAAGGGGCTGTCACAGTTCACTGCCGACGAGATCGCCATGATGGGGGTGGATCTTCTCTGGATCGGCTTTGAATCAGAGAAATCGGACTTCCGGAAATTGGATGGAAAGCCCATCGGGACGCTCATAAGGGAATTACGCTCCCGGGGTGTGGCAGTGATTGCCTCGATGATAATCGGTTTCCCGGGACAGGACCGGGAGAGCATAGAACGGGATTTTCAGAGGCTCATGAGCGCACAGCCTGATTTTTCCCAGTTTCTCATTTATTTTGCCTTCCCCGGAACCCCCCTGCACCGGTACGTGATGGAACAGGATCTCTACAGCCCCCCGTACAGGACAAATCCCGACTACCGGACATTCGACGGATTCGCCTCCCATTTTACCCAGGAGCACTTCAGGCCCGGCGAGCTCGAGAGTCTGCAGGAAGAGCTCTACCGCAGAGATTATGAAAGGCTCGGCCCCTCGGTGGTAAGGGCCGCTTCCGCATGGCTTGAAGGCTACAGAAATCTCAGGGATTCAGCGGAGCCGCTCCTGCGCAAGCGGGCAGAGCGCAAGCTGGCGGCGCTCCGTGAGATTCTCCCGGTGGTTTACGCGGCTGCCGTTCTGGGACCGGGCAGAGCGCGCCGGGAAGAAGCGCGGATTCTCAAGGATCATATAACGGCAGCACTGGGGGGAATCTCCCCGGGGCACCGGATCTTCTGCTGGGGCGCAATTCCCATGGCTTTCATTGCGGGGCTGAGGCTTAAGAGCGGCTTTCTTGACCGCAGGCTCCGCCTTGAAAAAGTTGCCTATCACCGGAAAGAGAGTGCGGCAGTCCCTCAGATTCTTCAGAGCGAGGCCTGCAGGAATTTCTCTGAGCTGAGGGGTGAGAGACTCTAGCTTTTTGAGTATGAGGCGGAATCTGAAGAAGTGCGGTATAATATAATGGTGAGTGAGGCTCAGAGTAATAAGAATCATCGTGCTCCAGCCCTGGTGCTCATTCTCCTGGCACCGGCTCTGGGTGAGCTTCTCCTTGGCTCGTCGCCTCCCAGGGAGTTTTTCAGTCCCCCTGCCTTGGTGCTGCTGGGGCTCATGTACGGCGGCGGCTCGCTCATTGTGCGTGAACTCGCGGTGAGGAGCGGAAAAGGATGGCTTTCAGTCGCCCTTCTTGGCTTTGCATACGGGATACTTGAGGAAGGCCTCGCATGCAGAAGCTTTTTTGACCCCCAGTGGCCCGACCTGGGCATCCTGGGAACATACGGAAGAGCTCTGGGCGTAAACTGGATATGGACCCTGCAGCTCATTCTCTATCATTCCCTGGTGAGCATTTCTCTCCCCATCGCGATTACCTGTATCCTGTTCCCGGGGGAACGCGCCCAGCCGTGGCTCGGGAGGAAAGGCCTGACAGCACTTGTGGTGCTGTTTCTCGCCGAGATCCTCTTCTGCTTTTTCTGCTTTGCCACGCCTGGAAGGCCGCCCTATCGCCCTCCTCTTCTCTGTATCGCCGGCTCTGTCCTGGCTGCCACCGCGCTCATATTCGGAGCGCTCCGCCCTGCGCACGCCCCTGTTGAATCTGCGCGGAGCGGGGGAAGGCCTGTGAGTCCCTTTATGCTCTCCCTGACAGGCTTTTTTTTCATGGCAATCCTTCTTATTGCCCCCCACGCGGCTTATTCTGCCTGCTATCCGCCGGTCCTGGCCTTCGTCCTCCTGACCTTCTGCGCTCTCCTGTTCGGGGCGCTTCTTTACCGCGAGGCAGGTGCAGGGGATTTTTCCTCCAGGCAGCTCATCGCGCTTGTGACGGGGCCTCTCATGTTCCTCATCCTTCTCTCTCCTGTTCAGGAGCTTGACAATGCGAAGAGGCCCGATGACACCTCGGGCATGGCTCTTGTGGGCCTTGGGGCTTTTATCTTTCTGATTATTCTGCACTGGAAGGAGAAGGAAGATCGCAGGAGCCCTGTCTCTACCTCACATAGAGAAGAAATGCGGCAATAAGAAGCAGTGTGACGGGAAGGGCCAGGAAGCGGTAAAGCTTCGTGAATTCAACGCCAAAGTATTCTGCCGTGAGGATAAGGCAGAGATGGGTGGGCGAGAGAAGCACGCCGGCGTAAGCGCAGGCAAAGGCGAAGCAGAACAGATCGAGGCTTTCAGGCATCGGCGCCATTCCGAGAAGAAGGGGAAAGGCGATCCCCACGGGCGCCTGGGTGAGCCCGGTAAGAAATCCCACGACAAGAGGGATAAGGAAAAACATAAGGGGGATCGGAATTCCCAGGTGGCCAAGGTATTGAGAGAGACCCGGGGCGATCGAGCTCGCCTCCAGGGCCTCCTTGAAAATAAGGATGGCGATGACGGCGAGAAGAATTGAAAAGCTCACGCTCTTTTTCATGATACCGGGAAGTCTTTGTAACGGGATCCGCGAGGCCAGGTATTCATAAATGACCACCGCCAGCAGTGAGAGCGCCGCGTTTAACTTGAAGACAATCACCAATATAAGAACAGCTGCCACGGGAAATACTCCCGAAATGAGATCAATGAGCCTCCCATGAGCTTTTTCTCCCTGTACCTCTCTCTTTTTAAGCTTGAGGGGTATGAGGCCGAACAAGACACCTCCCGCCACTGCGGCTACCGTCATAGGAAACATTCTCACGATGAACTTTTCGAGGGGCACGTCCAGGATGCTCGCCGCAAGAATCGTGGCGGGATAGAGGGGAAGAAAGCCTTCCCAGATGTGCCTGAACCAGTAATTGATGAAAGTCTTTTCCTCACCGCTGAGGCCCAGTGTCTCACTTGCCTTTTCCACGAAGGGCGCCGAGAACATGGCCCCCCCCGGCGAGGCAAGAAAGCCCAGAAAGGCAGGCATTATCACGAGGCGGAGCCTTCGTCCCGGTATGTAGCGCTCCATGGCGGCAATCATCCTGTCAAGCTTGCCGCTCGTGGTGATTATTTTCTCAAGAAGGGCCACAAGGTAAAGAAAGGCAAGAAGGACAAGAGTGGTCTTGTCGGTGAGGGCAGTCACGGTGACTTTAAGGAAGGTGGAGAGGCTGAAAGAGGAACAGAGGCCGAGAAAAAGAGTGGCAATGAGCATTACAGGGCCAAGGGGAAGCTTTTTCCTCAGCAGGATGAGAATAAGTGCGAACAATGCTCCAAGGGCTATGAGATCCTTCACGGCCGCTCCTTTCCCAAGTCAGGCTCCTTATCTTAATACGGGAAGGGCTCTGATGTCAATGGCAGAGTGACGGTGAAAGGGGTTCATCAGTGTCTTGTGGAAATTCTGCACTATCACATAGTGGGGGTGGATAGCCATGAAATTCAATATCCTGGGAATCATGAAGGCAGTAAGCGACACGATGGCTCACTCAAAGGAGCATGCCGCAGAGTGTGAAGCTCTCATGAAAGAGCCTGTCATAGGCTATAACGGCGCTCAGAACGTGAGGGCCATTATTGATCCTAAGAGCAGCCGCTTTACCAGGTTTGAGATCAGGACCCAGGATTTCACCGGCAAGGATCTCGTGGAGATCCTCGGTGAAATCACCATCTCAGCAAATGATGCCCTCGAAAAGCTTGAGCACCTCTGGGACAGGCTTGAGCCCGAATCGGTAAAAAAATTAGGAAAAGAATTTGAGGGCCTGGTGGAAAAGAAAGGCCCATAACTGCAAGGACCGCATATAGTCAATCAAGGGGACTTCTTTCGTGATTACCTTTGCCTTAAAGGAGCCGCCTGCATAAAGGGAGCTTAACTGCGGTCCATTTCCGACACGCCCTGCACGCCGTGCATGTAAAGCCTGCCGCAGCTCTCAAACATGGGGAGCTTCGTGGCAAGGATGGGAATGCCCAGTTTCCTGGCGAGCTCAAGCGCATCAGGCGTCGGTTTTTTCCCCCGCACAAAGCATACGGCTTTGAGGTCCGTGATCTCGGCAGTCCTTACCACCTGGATGTTGGTAAGGCCTGTGAAGAGAAGGCAGTCGGGCTTTACAAAGGCAAGGACATCGCTCATGAGGTCTGAGCCGCATGCCGCGGCAATAGGGATATTTCTCCAGCCATCGGTCTCGTTGAGGAGCTCCGTCTCAAGCACCTCGGCCACCTTTTCAAGATTAATTGACAGTTTTTGCTTCCTGAGAGCGTTCATTGAAAAATAGCACTCCTGTTCTCACAATATGCTTGATCTGTTGCTGCGATAAAGTCTGCATCTCGTCGCTTTTATGCCTGAGGGAAGAGATTTTTCTGGAATATTCAAGGCGCCTCCTCCTTATGCCTTCTTATTTGAATTACTTTCAACGCCAGGGTCCTCCGGCCCCCGACCTCCCTGCTCCCTCCTCTCAATTCCCGGAGAAACATGATCGGGCTTCAAAAGGAGAAAATAATAATTCTGTGCAATTTAAGATATAATTGTGGACCATAAGTCTTTCAGGAGGAGTCCGATGAAAATAGCAGAGCTCGTGAAATCATGTGACCTCAAGCCACTCAGCGATATGGGAGACAAAGACGCTTGCGGCATATATATATCTGATATGCTTTCTGATGTAATGAGCAGCGCTGCCGCCTCGAATATATGGATCACTACGCAGACCCACAAGAACGTCGTATCAGCCGCCAACCTTATCGATATCGCCGCTATCGTCGTGCCTGAGAACAGGGAAGTCCCTCAGGGCACCGTAGTGCTCGCCAACCGTTTCGGCGTGATCATACTTTCAAGTCCTCTCCCGGCAGATGCGCTGGGCAAAAAACTTGCGGAGGCCGGTGTGTGACCGGCGCCATTCAGATGCAGGAAGAAACAGGCTTAGAACTTATCAAGATCCAGGAGGTTCTGCAGGCAACGGTCATTGTCGGCGCTGACCTGACTGGCCGCCGCATTAAATGCGTCTATGCTTCAGACCTTATGAGCGACGTGCTCGCATACGGCAAGCCAGGCTCCCTCCTTCTCACAGGTCTTAACACCGTGCAGGCCGTCATATCAAGCCACATGACCGAGTTCGTTGCCATAGCAGTCCTTCGAGGCAAGATTCCCTCCGGTGATATGAAAAGGTTCGCAGAGGACAAGCATATCATCATGCTGGCCTCTCCCATGGACACCTATGAGGCCTGCAGGGAGATTGACAGGCTGCAGAGCAGCCCGGCGGTCTGCAGTAAGGGAGCCATGACAATCGGTAAGCCCGAAAACGTCAATCTCCATAGCTTTCAGATAGACGGGGGGGACTTTGCCAGCGCAGGGATGGTCTCAACGCAGATCAAGTCAATATTGAAGACTATCGGTTACCACACCAAGCTTATCCGCCGCGTGGCCATTGCCACCTATGAAGGCGAGATGAACGTCGTGATGCACGCAAAAATGGCCGAGGTGACACTCACCACAAGTGACAACGAGATTGTCGTGGTCATCAATGACGTGGGCAAGGGAATTCCTGATATTGAGCAGGCCATGCAGGAAGGATTCTCGACGGCCACCAGGGAGCAGCAGGCAATGGGGTTTGGCGCGGGCATGGGGCTTCCCAACATGAAGAAGAACTCCGATGAGCTCATCGTGTCTTCGGAAGTGGGGAAAGGAACCAGAGTGGAGATGAAATTCAAAGTAGCATGACATCCCCCGAATTTCACTATTCACACCAGATCATCAGCAACCGCTGCAAGGGCCGCCTCGACTGCCTCAGGGCCTGCCCCACAAAGGCCCTTCGTTACCGTAACGGAAAGATAGTCTTTCTTGAGAAGTTCTGCATTTATTGCGGGATCTGCCTTCACAGCTGCAAGGAAAAGGTATTCATCCCCGATCTCAATGTCCTGGAAGACTCAAAGGCTTTTGAATATAAGATTGTCATCCCTTCGCCAGTCCTTTATACGCAGTTCGGCGAGAATGTCCACCCTCTCCTCATTCATGAAGCCCTGAAAAGAATCGGCTTCAATGAAGTAGTGGATATTTTCAAAATGAACAATGAAGTTGACCTGGCGCTCAAGCTTCATCTCGAGACATACCGGGGCCCCCGGCCCATCATCAGCATTTATTGCCCCGCTGTGGTGAGGTTTGTCCAGGTGAGCTATCCAAATCTCATAGAGCATCTCTCAAAATTTGACGTGCCCATGGAGCTTCTTGCCCGCGAGGTGAAGAAGCAGTATTCGGCGAAGCTCGCGATCCCCCCGGAGAGAATAGGGATTGCCTTCATCTCCCCATGCCTGGCAAAGGCCGTATCCATAAAACAGCCTGCAGGCGCTGACCACTCATGGTTTGACATCACCATCTCCATAAGAGATGTCTATAACCTGCTGCTGCCGGAGATCCTGGAGATCCAGAAGGAAAAGAAGTTCATGCCTCCGCATGACTATTACTTTGGAGAGGACAGCAGCTTTTTCAATCATGTCACCCTTTTCGAGGAGCAGGAAAAATGCCTCTATGTGACCGGTCTTGACAATATAAAGAAGATTTTCGAGGATATAGAGAACGGGGAGCTGATGAATATCCTCTACCTGGAGCCCATGGCCTGCCTCCTGGGATGTGTGAACGGCGTCCTGTGCGTGCAGAATCCCTATATCGCAAGCCATAATTCCCTGCAGCTTTCCCACAGGTTCTCAATGGGATATGCTTTCAATGAGCGGAGGATAAAGGAGAATCTGAGAAGGGGCCACTATTTCCATGAGCGCCCCGTTCTTCCCCGTTCCACAAGGCCCGAAGAGCATGACATATCCATATCAATAAAGAGAATGCGCCAGAAAGAGCGGATATACATGAAGCTCCCTCACAAGAACTGCGGCCTTTGCGGCTCTCCTGACTGCGAGACTTTTGCCGAGGACTGCGCCTATGGGGAGCAGGACTTGAGCGAATGCATTTTTTTCAAAATGAACCTCACCGGGCGAAGTGAGCCCTGCGGCATGTCCGGGCAATAATTTTGTGTCATGGTAAAGGAATGCGGCGCAATTTGAAGAATATGACTTGGCAGGTGCCTCTTCAGAAGGAACAGATATAGACTGTATGCGAACCACTCTTTTCAGCCCGGAAAGAGGCATTTGAATTTAATTTTTCAGCATAGAGCATCTGATAGCTTAAGAATCGCATGCGCTTTATGATAATGAATATCAATGTCCTGACCGCGCCGGGGGGCATTCAATTATTCCAGTGTTCCAATTATGGAGAGTATATGAACTGGTTCGTCCAATGATTAAAATGAGCTGAGCACAAGGGAGGCGGGCATGAGAGAAGTAATTGATGTGGAGAAACTGGATCCCGACTTTAAATACGAGATAGCCAAGGAGCCGGGCGGGGAGATGATAATGCGCTGCTTTGCCTGCGGCACATGCTCGGCGGGATGCCCCGTGAGGGAGATAGATGACGGCTACAATCCGAGAAAGATAATCAGGATGGCTCTTCTCGGGATGAAAGACAAGGTCCTGGAATCTGATTTCATCTGGCAGTGCGCCCACTGTTACCAGTGCCACCAGAGATGCCCCCAGGACGTCCGCTTCACCGATATCATAGGGGCCATGAGAAGCCTCGCCATCAAGGATGCGAAAAAGAAGGGAAAGAGAATCAAGGCTCCCGGCTATGTATTTGCCCGCAGTTTCATGACCTGTACCGAGCTCTTCGGGAAGGTCTGGGAACCGGCGCTCCTTCCACTGTTCTTCCTGGGCACGGCAAACCTGAAAGGCTTAATCGACTATATGCCCCTTGGAATGAAGTTTTTCCCGAAAGGCAAGATCCGCGTCATCCCTCCAGTTCCCCTCGTGGGAACAAGCAGCAAGGTGAGGAACATCAAAAAGAGAGCAGAGGAGGCAAATAAATGAAGTTAGGATATTTTCCCGGCTGTCTTGCCGACAGTTCCGCCAGGGAATATGACATGTCTCTGAAGGCGGTTTTTCACAAGCTCGGCCTTGAGCTTGAGGAAGTGCACGACTGGAACTGCTGCGGAGCTTTTGAGGCCTCCTGCGTGAACCAGATCCTGGCCACGGCGCTGCCTGCCCGGAACCTGGCCCTTTTCAGCAAGAATCACGAGACCCTGGTGATTTCCTGCGCCGCCTGCTACAGCAACCACGCAAAGGCAAATTTCCATGTGAAAGAGGACCCCGCCTTCAGGGAGAAGATCGAGAATGTCATCGAGGACAAGATAGCCCAGATCGAGGTAAGGCACCCCCTGGAGATTATGAGGGACATGCCGCCGGAAAAAATCAGGAATGAGGTAAAAAAGCCCCTGAAGGGCCTGAAGTTCATCCCTTACTATGGCTGCAACTTCCTCAGGCCTTCCAAGGTCCTCAAGGCGGACAACCCCGAAAACCCCACGCTCATGGAAGGGATTATCGAGGCCCTGGGCGGGGAGGCCCTTCCCTTCCCCCTCAAGGCGCGCTGCTGCGGCGGCGCCCTTCTGATGGCGGACAAGCCTCTTTCACTCAAAATGACGACAAAACTGTGGGAGGAAGCACAGAAACTGAAGCCCGACGCCATAGTCGTGCTCTGCCCCCAGTGCTCAATGACCCTGGAGACTCTTGCAGACGAGATAGAATCGGTCAAGGAGAAGATACCGGTCATCTATTTCACTCAGCTTATCGGCCTCGCCTTCGGAATTGATCCGGAAGAGCTGGGGCTCTCGAAAAACCTTATCTCCACTGAAGCACTTGTGGAGCACGTCGAAAAAATAAAAGCCTGACAGCGAATCCAGCCGTCAGGAAGTAATTCCCGAAGGGGAGGAAGACACAATGAGCAAGAAAAAAGTAGGCGCAGCAATGGTAGTAGGCGGTGGAATCGGCGGAATCCAGGCCTCGCTGGACCTGGCGGAATCAGGGTACAAGGTGTACCTTATAGAGGAAAAGCCGAGCATCGGCGGGAGAATGGCCCAGCTCGACAAGACCTTCCCCACCAATGACTGCTCCATGTGCATCATGGCTCCGAAGCTGGTGGACTGCGGAAGGCACCCCAACATTGAGATCATCACCCACGCAGAGATAGAAAAACTTGAAGGAGAGGCGGGGAACTTCCATGTGAGGGTCAAGAAGCACCCGGGCTTCGTGGACGAAGACAAGTGCACGGGCTGTGGCAGCTGCGAGGAAGAATGCCCGGTGCGCTATAAGATCTACAGGATGGAAGTCGGGAAAGTGGACCTCAACAAGGAAAAGCTTCCGAAGATGCAGGAGATTCTGGGAAGGCATGGGGGGCAGAAAGGGGGCCTTGTCTCCATACTCCATGACGTCAACTCGGCATTCACCTACCTCCCTGAGGACTGCCTGAGATATGTGTCTTACGAGATGCAGGTCCCCCTGAGCATGATATACCATATCGCCACGTTCTATCATGCCTTCAGGCTCACCCCCATAGGGAAGTACCTGATAACGATCTGTAAAGGCACCACATGCCACGTCAAGGGGGCGCCGAAAATCATTGACGCCTTTGAAAGAGAGCTTGCGGTGAAAATGGACGAAACCACGAAGGACCGGTTGTTTACCATCGGCGAAGCGCTCTGCCTGGGGTGCTGCGGCCTGGCCCCCGTGGTGAAGATTAATGAGGAGTTTTACGGCGGGGTGACGATAAAGGATGTATCCAAGATCATAGGTGATTATAGAGCGAAGGAGGCGGCCCATGGCAAAGCTTAAGTTTGAGGATATCGACAAGATCAAGGAAAAGGTGAGGAAAGAGACCTATGTGAGGGAAGGCGAGGCAAAAGCCAAGATTACCGTTCACATGGGAACATGCGGCATCGCGGCAGGGGCGAGGAAGGTCATGAGCGCCCTGATGGAAGCGTTTGAAAAGCAGGGAATAAAGGAAGTGATTCTCACCACTTCAGGGTGCGCCGGCCTCTGCAGCAAAGAGCCGATGATGACCGTGGAGATAAAGGACCAGGCACCGGTGAAATACATAAGCCTCACGGCGGAAAAAGCCCTCAAGATTCTCGAGGAGCACGCGCTGAAAGGCAACATAGTGAAAGAATTTGCCCTTGCCGTGGGAAGTGAAACAATAGCATAGAGGGAGGATCAAGATGCCATACAGGACACATGTGATGGTCTGTGCCGGCACTGAATGCGCCACAAACCAGTCATTTAAAATAAAAGAGGTCTTTGAAGAGGAACTGAAAAAGAAAGAACTGCAGAACGAGGTGCTCATAGTGATGACAGGCTGCAAGGGTTCCTGCGCCGTGGGCCCCGTCGTGATTGTGATGCCCGACGAAGTCTTCTACCAGAAGGTAAAGCCCGAAGATGTCCCTCATCTTGTAGAAGAGCATCTCCTCAAGGGGAGACCCGTTCAGAAGCTCATGTACAAGCCTCCCGAGGAAAAGGTGCCGGTGCCCACGCTCTCCGATATCGATTTTTTCAAGCGTCAGACCTTGATTGTGCTGAGAAACAGGGGCCTCATCGATCCCGAGAAGATTGATGAATATATCGCCCGCGACGGTTACAAGGCCCTTGCCAAGGCCCTGTCGCAGATGAAGCCCCAGGAAGTGATCGAGGAGATTAAGAAGTCGGGCCTGAGAGGAAGGGGCGGCGGCGGTTTCCCCACGGGGAGAAAATGGGAAAGCCGCGCAAAGATGGAAGGAGACTTCAAGTACATCGTCTGCAATGCCGATGAAGGCGATCCCGGCGCCTTCTGCGACAGAAGCGCCATTGAGTCTGATCCCCACTCTGTCCTGGAAGGAATGATCATCGGTGCCTATGCGATCGGCGCCTGCAAGGGCTATATATACACCAGAAATGAATACCCCCTTGCCATCGAGAGGCTGGAAAAAGCCATAGATGCCGCACGAGAGTACGGATTGCTGGGGGAGGGGATTTTTGACACCAATTTCAGCTTTGACATCTCCATCTTCAGGGGCGCAGGGGCATTCGTGTGCGGTGAGACGACGGCTCTCGTCGCGTCCATCGAGGGGAAGCCTCCCGAGCCGAGGCAGCGTCCCCCCAGGACCGCGCTCTGGGGCAGGCCGACAGTCATCAACAACGTGGAAACCTGGGCAACGGTGCCGCAGATAATCCTCCGGGGCTCTGAGTGGTTCGCCTCCATCGGTACGGAAAAGAGCAAGGGGACAAAGATATTTTCGCTCGTAGGGAACATCAATGACGCCGGGCTCGTGGAAGTACCCATGGGGATCACCCTGAGAGAGATAATCTACGAAATCGGCGGCGGAATACCCAAAAAGAAGAAATTCAAGGCCGTCCAGACCGGCGGGCCTTCAGGGGGCTGCCTCCCGGAGAGCCTGCTGGACCAGCCTGTTGACTATGACAGCCTCATTGAAGCGGGCTCCATGATGGGCTCCGGCGGCATGATAATCATGGACGAGAATACCTGCATGGTTGACGTGGCCCGGTATTTCACCAATTTTCTGAAAGACGAGTCATGCGGTAAATGCGCCTCGTGCAGGGACGGCCTCATTGCCATGAGCGACGTCCTTGAGGATATCTGCAAGGGAGAGGGAAAAGAAAGTGACATAGAGCTTCTCGAAGACCTTGCCCAGACGGTTTCGTCGGCTTCACTGTGCGGGCTGGGTAAGACTGCCGGCAACCCGGTCCGTTCCACGCTGCGCTATTTCAAGGATGAATACCTTGCCCACGTCAAGGACAAGAAATGCCCGGGCGGCGTATGCAAAGTGCTGATAGAATATCATATTGATGCGGAAAAATGCAAGGCCTGCGGGCTCTGCATCAAGGCCTGCCCCAATGAGGCCATCACCGGCGCGAAAAAGACGGCCCATGTCGTTGAGCAGGCGAAGTGCCTCAAGTGCGGTGCCTGCCATGAAGCCTGCAAGTTCGAAGCGGTGGTCATCAGATAGGGCGTGTGCCCGCATGATAGAAAGGAGCTCCCATGGAACTGGAAAACAGCGTTAAGCATGAGCTCACCCTTGGAAATATTCTTGAGATTCTAGAAGCTGATGCGATAGTTGAGACTGACGACTGGAAAGAGACAGTCATCGCCTCGACATGCGCCTCCGATCTGATGAGCGATGTGCTTACCCTTGTCAAGCCGAACTGCCTTCTGCTCACGGGACTTACGAGCACCCAGGTGGTGCGCACGGCAGAGATAGCAAACCTGAAAGCGCTCTGTTTTGTCCGCGGCAAGCTGCCCGATGAGGAGGTCATTGAGCTTGCCAGGGAGATCAACCTCCCTCTTATCGCGACAAAATTTTCCATGGTCGAGAGCTGTGGAAGGCTTTATTGCCCGAGGCTTCGCGGAATAACTGATTTTGGAGCCTAAATGATAGACGACAGCATAGAGGAAAAATTTTCAAAGGTTCACAGTCTCGCCTATGAACTGAAAGTGGAGGACGTCTATGTAAAGAACCTTGTCACCATAGGTCCCGATGCGACCATGGAGGATCTCAAGGAAATGCTGCGCCAGAAAAAGATCTCCGGCATCCCGGTGGTGAATGGCGAAAAAATGGTGGGGATCATAAGCATCGAAGACCTGATAAGGTGCCTTGTCGAGGGAAAGATAGGCGAACCGGTGAGCAACTGGATGAACAAAGAGGTCAAGTCCGTGTATTCTGATGAGATACTGATGCAGGCAATCATGAAATTCAGCAAGCAGGGCTTCGGCCGGTTCCCTGTAATTGAAAGGGAGAGCGACAGGCTCCTGGGAATCCTCACCAAGGGAAACATCATCAAGGGGCTGCTCCACAAGCTTCAGAGCAGCTACCTTGAAGAGGAGATCCACAAGATAAGGGCGAGCCATATCTTTGAGGATCTCCTCGCCGATGAGATGATATTGAAGTTCAAATACAAAGTTGTGGGCAAGGACTTCCGCAAGGCGGGGAAAGCCTCCACCAACTTCAAGAAGTCTCTCTCCAGGCTGGGCATACCTTCAGCGGTCCTGCAGAGAGTCTCCATCGCGACCTATGAAGCGGAAATAAACGTGGTATCCTATACGGAGGGAGGCATTATCCTGGCGACCGTCAAGCCGAGCAAGATAACGGTCGTGGTGAGCGACCGCGGCCCGGGGATTCCCGATATCGAGCTCGCCATGAAGCCAGGTTATTCCACGGCGCCTGAGTGGGTAAGGGAGCTGGGGTTCGGAGCGGGGATGGGATTATGCAATATCAAGAAATGCAGTGATGAAATGAAGCTGGTATCAGAAGTGGGGAGAGGGACTATTCTTAAATTCATAGTGAATTTAAACCAAAGCGAGGGAAAATGAAGCTGCAGGAGTTAGTGGAAAAAATGGGTCTCGAAGTGAAAACGGCGCGCTCGGAACTGGAACGGGAAGTCACCGGGGGTTACGCGAGCGATCTGCTCTCCGACGTGATGGCCAATGCCCGGAAAGACGACCTCTGGGTCACGCTGCAGACCCACCAGAATATCGTGGCTGTCGCCACGCTGAAGGGCGTCGCCGGCGTGATCCTCGTCAATGACAGGGTCCCGGAAGAGGACACTGTCCAGTTGGCCGAAGAGGAGCATCTGCCTTTACTGGTTACCGGGCTTCCGGCTTTCGAAATCATCGGCAGGCTCTACGAGATGGGTATCAAAGGCTCGCGGTGACATGCTCAGGCCATTCTCCATGGATCTGCATATTCATTCGTGCCTTTCACCCTGCGGGGAACTGGAGATGACGCCCGGGATGATAGTGATGGAGGCGAAGAAAAAAGGTCTCCATGCAGTGGCGATATGCGACCATAACTCGGCGGAGAACGTCGTGGCCGCGCAAAGAGCGGGAGAAAGGAACGGGATAAGGGTTCTGGGCGGCATAGAGGTCACCTCCAGGGAGGAGGTCCATGTGCTCTCCTTATTCGAAGACAACGAGAGCCTCTTTGAGCTCCAGAGAATCATCTATGAGAATCTTGAGGGTGAGAATGATACCGAGGCGTTCGGCTATCAGATCGTCACCGATGAAGAGGATGAGCCTTCGGAGCTGAACGAGCATCTCCTGATAGGAGCGACGAAGTTGTCAATCAATGCAATTGTAAAAGAGATACACAGGCTTTCCGGGCTGGCAGTGGCATCGCATGTGGATCGCGAGGGTTTCGGAATAATAACCCAGCTGGGCTTTATTCCCCCTTCCCTCAAGCTCGATGCCCTGGAGATATCGCCCAGAATTACTTATGAGAAAGCCCGTAAAACTCTTGCGGTGGGCGCGTTCCCTTTGATAACCTCATCGGATGCCCACAGGCTGGAGGAGATCGGCAAGAGCTTCACCCGGGTGCTCGTTGAGGATGTGACTGTTGAAGAGCTGCGGAAAGCTTTCCTCGGCGTGGAAGGCAGAAAAATACTTGAAGGCGAGGAGGGAATGGCCCACGCTAGTCGTGGAGCCTGCCGGTCATAGCAATGGAGGACCTGTCGGCCCATATCCTGGATATTGTTGAAAACTCCATCAATGCCTCGGCAAAGAGAGTCTCTATAAAGGTGACTGAGGATGCTGAGAAGGACCTGCTCACCGTAGAGATTGAGGATAACGGGAGAGGCCTGAAAGAAGAGGACGTGAAGAGAGTGCAGAATCCCTTTTTTACCACAAGGACCACCAGGCGGGTAGGCCTTGGGCTCCCTCTCCTGAAGCAGGCGGCACAGGCCTGCGGAGGAACAATGGAGATAGTCTCTGAGGAAGGGAAAGGCACGAGGGTGAAGGCCACCTTCGGTTATTCCCATATTGACAGGCAGCCCCTGGGAGACATCGCGGAAATATTGAGAATAATGATCCAGTCAAACCCTGACACGGATTTTGTCTATGAGCACAAGAGCGGGGACGAGCATTATCGTCTCGATACATCGGAAATGAAAGGGGAGCAAGAAGATGATTAACCTCACCATTGACGGCAAGCCAGTCCAGGTGGAAAAGGGCGCCACTATCCTGAAAGCTGCAGCCAAGCTGGGTATAGAGATACCGACCATGTGTTACCATAAAGCCCTGGAGCCTTACGGCGCCTGCAGGCTCTGTATCGTGGAGCTGAAAGGGAAGACCTGGACGGCCGTTGAGGCCTCCTGCACCTATCCTGCCGAAGAGGGCCTCTCGGTGGAAACGGCATCCCCCAGGATCCTCAAGCTTCGCAAGGTCCTCGCAGAGCTCCTCCTCGCCCGGTGCCCCGATTCCCAGGAGGTCAGGGATATGGCGAAGAAGCTCGGCGTCACCGAGACGAGAATAAAGAGCATGGCATCAGACTGCACACTCTGCGGCCTCTGCGTAAGAATGTGCGCAGAGCGGATGGGGCCTTCGGGGATAGGCTTTATCCACCGCGGCTACAAGAGGGAAGTGGGAACGCCCTTCGGCCACCTCACCGACGTCTGCCAGGTCTGCGGCGCCTGCGCCCAGATATGCCCCACGGGCAAGATAAAGCTCTCGGCCATTACGAAGTGCGAGCCCCTTCCCATCGAGGCCGAGTTTGACGAGAAGCTGAGGTCCCGCCCCCCCATCTATATTCTCTATCCCCAGGCCGTGCCAAGAAAAGCCACGATTGATCCCCGGTACTGCGTGCACATGCTTGAAGGAAAATGCGGCGTCTGCGCCGAGGTCTGCGAGGCGAAGGCCATCAACTACGATCAAAAGGAGCAGCTCATTGACCTCGAGGTGGGAACGATCATCCTGGCTCCCGGCCACGATAAGTTTGAGGCGAGCCTCAAGGGGGAATACGGCTACGGCAGATACAAGAACGTGGTCACCTCACTGGAGCTGGAAAGGATCCTTTCCGCATCAGGGCCCTTCCAAGGGCACCTTCAGAGGATCTCTGACGGGAAAGCGCCCAAAAGGATGGCCTTCATCCAGTGCGTGGGCTCCCGCGACCCATCTTATGCCAAGGAATACTGCTCCTCGGTGTGCTGCACCTATGCCGTCAAGGAAGCCATAATCGCGAAGGAGCACTCCAAGGAGGAGCTGGAAACCAAGATTTTCTACATGGACATGAGAACCTTCGGCAAGGGTTTTGACGCATACTACGAGAAGGCGAAAAAAGAAAACAACGTGAAGTTTGAGAGGGCCCGGGTCTCGGAAGTGAGCGAAATACCCGGCACGGGAAACCTGCTCCTGAAGTATGAGAATGAAGAAGGAAAGCTCTCTGAGGAAGAGTTTGACATCGTGGTGCTTTCCGTGGGACTGTGCTCTCCGCAGTCCATGAAGGATGCCGCCGCCCGCCTGGGGATTGAAATGGATGAATACGGCTTCTGCAAAAGCATGGAGCTCGAGCCCCTCGAGACCTCCCGGCCGGGAGTATATATCGCAGGCTCGATTCAGGGCCCCAAGGACATACCGGAGACGGTTATGCAGGCGTCAGGCGCGGCCTCTCTCGCGGGAAAGCTCATCGCCGAAGAAAGGGGCACCCTTGTCGGTAAAAAGGAGCTCTCCCCCGAGATTGACGTGGCCGGCCAGGAGCCAAGGATCGGCGTCTTCATCTGCCACTGCGGCACCAACATCGCAGGGTACCTCAGCGTCCCCGATGTGGTGGAATACTCAAAGAATCTTCCCGACGTGGTCTTTTCCACGAACATGCTCTATGCGTGCTCTGAGGACAGCCAGAATGTCATCAAGGACATCATCAAGGAACACAATCTGAACAGGGTCGTTGTCGCCTCGTGCACGCCGAGGACCCATGAGCCTCTTTTCCGGAGCTCCGTCCGCGAGGCCGGGCTGAATCCCTATCTCTTCGAGATGGCCAACATCAGGGACCAGTGCTCCTGGGTCCACATGACCAACCCCCGGGCAGGCACGATGAAAGCGAAGGATCTCGTGAGGATGGCAGTGGCGAAATCCCGCCTTCTTGAGCCTCTTTACGGCAAGACCCTCAAGATAAACAAGGCAACGCTTGTCATCGGGGGAGGCCTTGCGGGGATGACTGCCGCCGCCGAGCTTGCGGAACAGGGCTTCGAGGTCCATCTCGTGGAAAAGGACAAAGAGCTCGGAGGCAACTTCAGGAAGATCCGATTCACCCTCAGCGGCGAAGATCCGCAGAAAAAACTGAGCGACACCATAGAGAGGGTAAGGAAGAACCCGAATATCCATCTCTACGTTGAGGCAAAGCTTACGGCACTGGAAGGCACCTTTGGGAATTTCAAATCCACCGTCACCCAGGGTGACAAGACGACGGATATACAGCATGGCGCTATAATAGTAGCAACAGGCGCGAAGGAATACAAGCCCACGGAATACCTTTACGGCCAGGATCCCCGTGTCATCACCCACCAGGATCTCGAGGAGAAGATAATGAAGGGGGAGCTCCAGAATGTAAAGACCGTGGTGATGATCCAGTGCGTCGGGTCCAGGGAGGAGGCAAGGCCATACTGCAGCAGGGTATGCTGCGGCGAGGCCGTAAAGCTCGCCGTTCTCCTCAGGGAGAAGAAAAAGGACACCCAGGTCTATATCCTCTATAGAGACATTCGCACCTATGGCCTTCTTGAAAAATACTACAGCAGGGCACGGGAGATGGGCGTAATCTTTGTCCGGTACGATGAGAATGAAAAGCCCGTCGTGTCAAAGGAAGGAGACAGGCTCACCGTGAAGGTGAAGGATCCCATCCTGGACGCTGACCTGGTTATCCACCCCGACATACTCTCCCTCGCGCCGGCCATAGTGCCCAACGAGGACAACAAGGAAATCAGCCAGATGCTGAAAGTCTCGACGGACCAGAACAACTTTTTCCTTGAGGCCCACATGAAGCTGCGGCCCGTGGACTTTGCCACGGAAGGCATCTTTCTCTGCGGCATAGCCCACACTCCCAAGACGGCAGGAGAGAGCATCTCGCAGGCCCAGGGCGCTGCAGCCCGCGCTACGACACTTATCTCCAAAGATGAAGTGGAGCTTAACGCCGCGCTCTCTCATATCGTTGATGAAAACTGCGACGGCTGCGCCTATTGTGTCGATCCATGCCCTTTCAAAGCCATCACGCTGCTTGACTACGCCTATGATGGCTCCGTGAAGAAGACTGTCGAGGTAAACCTTTCCCTGTGCAAGGGCTGCGGCGTGTGCATGGCCACCTGCCCCAAGCAGGGCGTCTATATAAAGAACTTCAAGCTGCAGCAGCTGACCGCAATGATAGACGCGGCCCTAGAGCCATGCTGCTAGCAGGACCTGCAGTCATATTCACAGAAAATCTGCATAAAGACAACTTAAACAGAAGGGGGTGAAAAAGATGACGGACAATGGATTTGAGCCGAAGATCCTGACATTCTGCTGCAACTGGTGCTCCTACGCGGGGGCTGATCTCGCAGGGGTGTCACGGTTTCAATATCCACCGAACATAAGGATCCTCAGGGTCATGTGCTCCGGTATGGTCCACCCGAACCTTGTGATTGACGCCTTCACCAAGGGCGTCGATGGCGTCCTCGTCTGTGGCTGACATATCGGCGAATGCCATTACCAGGATGGTAATGAAAAAGCAAAGTCAAGAGCCGAGGCCATCGAGCTCATGCTTGATGATTTCGGGCTGGAGCGCGAGCGCTTCAGGATCGAATGGATTTCGGCCTCAGAGGGTGTGAAATTCGCCGAGGTGACGAAGGAGATGGTGGAGACGGTCAGACAACTGGGTCCCAGCCCGTACGCCACTGGATAAGGTGATGAAGGAAAGCGGCATGACAGGGAGGTGAGAGCGTGCCGGAAAGAGCACAGGTAATAGACGACAAGAAGTTCATGTGGGACGGCAGGACCTATGAGACTGAGCAGGATGCCCACAGCCAGAGGGACACTTACGAGAAAGACAGTTTCGAGACAAGGGTGCTTCCTGACGGGGGCGGGAAATTTCTTATCTACACCAGGAAAGTGGTGACCGAAGTAAAGACGGAGTAAGATGAGCACCGCCGCCGCTCTCCGGGAATAACAGGGTTTTCAGGATTTTTCCCAAGGGTCCAAGGGAAGTGAGTGGAGAGAGCCAGAGGCATTTTTACCGATTTGCGCCTGCTGGTGACAGTAGAGTGCCTCACTTAAGCCCTTTACCATAATAATATCAAGGAAAGGAGGTGAATACATGGCTGTAAAAGTATCGTCAGAGTGGCTTAATTCCTGCTCCGGCTGCGAGATATCCCTTCTCAACATCGGCGACGCGATTCTGGATCTCATCCCTTCACAGATTGAGCTTGTGCATATCCCCGCCCTGGTGGACAGCAAGTACTTCGGCGCCACGGGAGAATCAACAACACTTGAGCTTCCCAAGGCGACAGTGGGAATAATCTCAGGCGGCATAAGGAACCACGAGCACAAGGAAATTGCCGAGGAGATGCGCAAGAAGGTGGATATTCTGATAGCACTGGGCACATGTGCCACCGATGGCGGGATCCCCGCCCAGGCAAACATGTGGAAGAATGAAGATATTCTCGCCAAGGTATATGGTGACTGCCCCACCCATGCGCCTGCCGCTCCGCCCGCAGAAGTGATACCGGCTTACACGGACAATGTGAAGGCCCTGGACGAAGTGGTAAAAGTGGATATATTCCTGCCAGGCTGCCCTCCTCACCCCGATCTTATCGCTGAAGCCATTCTTGCCCTGCTTGCCGGTAAAACTGACTGGAAGCTCGAAGAAAGAAGCGTATGCGATACCTGCAAGGTAATCCGCGAGAAGAAAGGCGGAGGAGGCTCAGTGAAGAGATCGCTGGAGAGCGTGGAGTACAACCCCGATGAGCCGATTGAAAAAATGCGCTGCATCATGGAGCAGGGCTGGCTGTGCATGGGCACCGTCACACGGGCTGGCTGTGCCGGCAAGTCCGGCGCACCCCGTTGTATACAGGCGAGAATGCCCTGCCGCGGCTGCTTCGGTCCTATCCGCAAGGGCGCCAAGCCCATGGTGGATATGATGGGCTCGCTGGCATCGGTAGGCTTGAATGCTCAGAGCGTGGTAGACAGAAGGGCAATCCTCAACCGCTTTGTCGGCTCCCATGGCAACCTGCGTCCCCTGCCGACAAAGGCCAACGTTTAGCATCATGCAATTTTATTCTGATGGAGGTTTATCAGGTAATGTCAAAGACCCTTACGATTCAGCCAATTACCCGGATTGAAGGCCATGGCCGGGTGGTCCTCCAGCTCGATGATGCGGGAAACGTTGACGATGCCAGGTTCCATGTCTTTGCCCTGAGAGGATTTGAGAAATTCTGCGAAGGCAGGCCTGTAGAGGAAATGCCGCGCATCGTCAACCGCATCTGCGGTATCTGCCCCTGGAACCACCACCTCGCTTCAGTCAAGGCCACCGACGGGGTGTTCGGCGTCACGCCGCCCCCCACGGCGGTAAAACTGCGCCGGCTTGTCCAGATGCTTTCATGGATCCCCGACAAGCTGCTCCACTTCTATTTCCTTGCCGCGCCTGATTTTGTCCTGGGACCCGACTGCGACCCTGCCACACGGAACGTCGTAGGCATCGCCCTGGCCAACCCCGACCTGGCCAAAAAAGTGGTGCATATGAGGCAGGACGGCGCAATGGTGCTTGAAGAATGGCTTGGCAAGACAATCCATCCCATACCGGCCGTCCCCGGCGGGTTCAGCAGGCCCCTTCTCGAGGAAGAAAGGAAAAACTTCCTTGAGAGAACCAAAGCACAGCTTGAATTCGCCAAATTCACCATAAAATTCGCCAAGGAGGAAGTGTTCCCCAAGTATCTTGACACGGTGAAGGTGCTTGGCGTGTTCAACTCAGGCTTCATAGGCACGGTGACCGCTGACGGAACCCATGAGATCTATGATGGCAAGCTCCGTCTCATGAAGCCAGATGGCACCTACGATGACTTCTCCTATGACGAATACACCGATCACCTTGGGGAAATGATTTTCCCCTGGACCTACGTGAAGATGCCCTTTGCCAAGAAGTGGTCCAACGGGGAGTTCTCGATGGACCTTGAGAGCCCCAAGGGCATCTACCGCTCAAATTCACTTGCCCGTATCAACGTCTGCGAGAGGATGAGCACACCGGAAGCCCAGAAAGAGCTTGAGCACTTCCGATCCCAGTTCGGACGGCCTGCCCAGCTTACCCTTCTCTATCACTGGGCGCGTCTCATCGAGCTCGTCAACTGCTGCGAGAGAGCCATCGAGCTTCTCGAGGATCCAGAGATCACCGGACGCGACCTGCGAGCCAAGGTGGAAATCAAGGCCGGACATGGTGTCGGGTGCGTGGAGGCACCGCGGGGAACTCTTATACACGATTACACCGGCGATGCCCAGGGATTAATCACCAAGGTGAACATGATTGTAGGAACCACACACAACTCAGCGCCTATCAACATGTCTGTCAAACAGGCGGCGAAGGCAGTGATTCAGAACGGTAAATATGATCAGGGGGTGCTCAACAGGATTGAGATGGCTGTTCGAGCGTACGACCCTTGACTAAGCTGCGCGACGCACCGCCTGGATGGCGGTCTCAACCTGGAAGTCACCGTAATGGATGCCGCGGGAAAGGAAATTGACACACTGCGCAACTTTTAAGGTGACGGGATAGGCACAGCTCACAAGGAGGCTTACAGGGCAGGTGCCCTGTAAGCCCTTCTTGCGAGAAAGCCTGCGCCGGAGAAAAGGAGAGCTGATTGATGTACAAGGAGCTGCAGGAAAAAAAAGTGCTCATATTCGGATGCGGGAACACCCTTATGGGCGATGACGGCTTCGGCCCCGCCGTGGCGGACCTGCTCGCCACGCAGTACACGCTGCCTGATTTCGCTCACGCCGAGGACGTGGGAACGCGCGTAAGAGAGCTCCTCTTCAATATCACGGTGCTGGACAAAAGACCGGAGCACATCATCGTGCTTGATGCCGTCGATAAGCCCCTCAGGAGCCCCGGAGAAGTCTTCGAGATTTATGCCGATGAGATTCCCGAGCAGAAAATTGCCGATTACTCTTTTCACCAGTTCCCCACGACCAACCTCCTCAAGGAGCTCAAGGAGCTCTGCGGCGTGAAGGTGACGATCATCGCGGCCCAGGTCTCGGGGAAGCTCGAGGAAGTAGGCGCGGGCCTCTCCCCTCAAATACAGGAAGCGGTGAAGGTGGCTGCGGAGAAAGTGATGCAGATCCTGGAGGGGATGACGCGGGAAAATTCTTAAGCTTATTCTTATTTCAGCGCCGAGAGATCGGGGGAGAGCTTCAGGATCTCCTCGTAGCAGAAGACGGGCCCGTCAATGCAGATATAACGATCTCCCAGGCCGCACCTGCCGCATATCCCCACGCCGCACTGCATCTTCATCTCCAGGGTGGTGTATATCTGCGGGGGAGTGAATCCCAGCTTTTCGAGGGCTTTCAGGACAAACATTATCATTATGGGGGGGCCGCACGTGATGGCGACGGTGTCAGCGGGCGGCGGTGCCAGCTCCTCGAGATAGGAGGGCACGAAGCCCACGTGGCCGCTCCACGTCTCATCACCCCGGTCAACGGTCACCCATGCTTTCGCGCCCTCAGCACCCTCCCACTCTTTGAGCTGATCCTTGTAAACACAGTCCTGGGGGGAGCGCGCCCCGTATATGATGCTTATGTCCCTGTAAAGATCTCGCTGAGAAAGGGCCTGCTGAATAATGGGGCGCAGGGGCGCGATGCCGATGCCGCCCCCTATTATGAGAAGGCTGCGGCCTTCCCACTCTCTCATGGGAAAGCTCCTGCCGTAAGGGCCCCTTATGCCTACGGCATCTCCCTTGCGCAGGTCATGAACGGCTTCGGTCACGAGGCCGATCTTCTTAATCGAGAGATCGAGGGCCGGCAGGTGCAGGGGAGCTGACGATATGGAGATGGGGCATTCCCCCACGCCAAGGACCGAGAGCTCCAGGAACTGCCCGGGCAGGTGGCTCCACCCTTCTTCGGGGAGCTTGAGCCTGAAGGTCTTGATATCCGGCGTTTCCGGCGTAACCTCCGTTATCTCGGCGGAAAAAGGTATATAGGGATTCTCAGGGGTCTTCATCAGGCTTTCACCTCGTCGCGGCCGCGCAGGAAGTCTGTCATGGTCTCTATGATGTCGTGGTGTGAAGGGCAGAAGCGGATGCATCTGCCGCAGCCCGTGCAGAATATCATATTATTCCGTGAAGGTGCCGCGGCGAATTTATGCTCAAAGCGGTGCCATGTCCTTTCCCCTTTCGCCGGCCTGGGGTCGATGCCGCCTGCCATCCTTGCAAAGCCGCAGTCCTGGCAGGTCGCCCAGCAGCGGACTCTTTTGCCCTCCTTGCCTTCAGCGACGTCCTGGACGGAGAAGCACTGGCACGCAGGGCATACAAAAGAGCACACTCCGCAGGAGAGACAGCCTTCGGATGCTTCATCCCAGAACTCCCGGGCTTCCTGGGAAGCCGAGAGCTTTGAAGCCAGGGCGGAAAAATCAAGCTCACAGGCCTGGGCGTCCACCGAGGCCTTGAGGATCTCCTCTTTTTCCCTGACCTGCGAAGCTGAAGGCTCTTTGAGGAGGGCTTCGCACTTCTTGAGCAGATCTGCCGCCTTGTCGGTGAAATCTTCGATCAGAAAGCCTTCCTTTAAAGGATAGACCAGCAGATCGATCCCCCTGGGCTTCGAAAGGAGACCCTGGACGCATTCACAGAAGCAGGTGGGATGAGGCTCATTGCAGAAAACGGCAGCGATGAGGGAATTTTTTCTTCTCTCCATGTAGGAGGGATCCTTGTATTCACCCCCAAAGGCGCTGTCGAGCGCCAGGAGCCCTGCCGCATCGCAGAGCCTCGCCCCGAAGATCATCATGGGCTTTTCAGGCTTTTCCTGCTGTACCGTGAACCCCTTCTGATCGCCGCTGAAGCTGAAAAGGGTCTCGCCGGGGGGCATGAAGAACTGCCGGAGGGGGCTTGCCGTGTTCAGAAAATCAAGGGTAATCCTGCCGGGATCGGGGTCACACTTGAAGGACACATAGCCATCCTCATCCTTGACCGGTGCAATAAGGGTTCCATGAGAGGACATGCTATTAAGTAAGTCCCCAAGCGCGCCTGCAGGTAAAAATCTGGTGCTCATCACTCCTTGCCTCCAAGGCAGCTTTCTCTCCCGGGATCATTCATCAGGTAAGCAAGCAATGCCGGGCGGGATTCGGGATCAATGCCCGCCTCGTGGCCGAAGAGCTCTTTCGCCTCATCGGCAATCCTGTCATAAAGAAGCGACAGCGGGATCCCCACCGGGCAGACCCTCTCGCACTCCCTGCAGCCCGTGCAGCGCCCCGCGGAATGCAAGGCCCGTATCATCTGGTGAAAGAGGTTCTCCACGGCGTTATTCTCCGCGGTGACCCAGCGAGGCATGCTCTCGTCCATCACGCACTCGTTGCAATAGCAGAGAGGGCAGGCCTGCCTGCAGGCATTGCAGCGGATGCAGCGGGAGAACATCCTGAGCCAGAAATCACGGCGCTCCCCGGGCGTCATGCTGTGAAGGTCACTGCTTTTCACCTGCCCGGGAGCCCCGCCGGCCGGAGCCTGATCGTCTCCTATGAGCTCATCATACATGGCGGGGGTATGGACCTTGCACGTGAGGCATTTCTCCATCAGCAAGGAGGCAGGCATCTCGAAGGCGCCCGATGAAGTTACCGCCATGATCCTGCCCTTTTCTTCCCTCACGTCGGTGACGGCGGAGATCTTGAAGCGCCCGTCTTTTTCAAGGGCATCCTCTTTCAGTACCCCGGGGCATGCCATCCCTATGATGAAGATATCAGACCGCTTTATCTGGTGCTCCTGGAAGAGGTCCACAAGCGAGCCCACATCGCATCCCTTGACTGCAACGGCTGCGGGCTTCTCCGCTTTTTCCGCGATCTTTACAAGATTCTGGCCTGCCAGGGGCGTGAAGACCGCCTTGCCGGCCTTGGAAGGGTCGGTGATGACGGCAGGCTGAAGGTAGAAGGGGAGCCTCCCTTTCCGGCAGGCAACCACACTCCTGACTTTCCCCTCCGTCAGGAGCCTCCTTGCCGTCTCCTGCAGCTTCGCGGACTTATCCATTTTTTCTTTTCCTCAATTCAAGAGGCCCGAGCTTTTTTACCTGCCCGGCCACTGCTTTTATCACGTCGGCAAACCTTCCGCCCTCCGAGGCGGAGACCCATTCGAGGCGGAAGCGCTCCGGCTCTATGCCGATGTGCCCCAGAATCTTTCCCAGCATGGTGAGCCTCCGCCTCGCGTAGTAGTTGCCCTCGTTGTAATGGCAGTCGCCGGGATGGCATCCCGCGACAAGCACCCCGTCTGCCCCTTTCTTGAAAGCTCTCAATATGTAAAGGGGGTTGACCCTTCCCGAGCAGGGAACGCGGATGACGCGGACATTGGGCGGGTAGGTGAACCTTGACGAGCCGGCAAGGTCGGCGCCGGCATAGCTGCACCACTGGCAGAGAAAGCCTACTATCTTCGGCTCCCACGCGCTTTCTTCCGTTTTCACTGTTTCCACCTTGTCACTCATAGTTTCCCTCACACCAAAGCCGCGTCAATCTGGGAGGTAATCTGTTCATTGCTGTAGCCCTGCAGGTCTATGACGCCTGCGTTGCATGCCGCGGCGCAGGTGCCGCAGCCCTGGCACACGGCGGCGTTCACTCTTGCCACTTGGCGGACAGCACCCGACCGGTCCTTCACTTCCTCCATGGTGACCGCCTGGTACGGGCAGACGGTCCTGCAGGCCTCGCATCCGGAGCAGAGGGCTTCGTTCACCCTCGCGACGGTGGGGAGGCTCGAGAGGACAGGCTTGCTCAGTATGCCTATGGCCTTTGCCGCGGCGCCGCTCGCCGATGCCACGCAGTCGGGGATGTCCCTGGGAAACTGGCAGGCCCCTGCAAGAAAGATCCCCTTGGTCATTGTCTCGACGGGCCGGAGCTTGGCATGGGCCTCGTTGAAGAAATTGAACGGATCGGTCTGGATGCCGAGCTTTCTTGCGAGGTCCTTGGCATCGGACCGCGCCTCGGCTCCTGCGGCCAGCACGACGAGATCGGCCTCAATCTCAACCTGCCTGCCCAGTATGGTGTCTGAGCCATCGACGACAAGCCTGCCTTCCCTGGGGTAAATTTTTGAGACCCTGCCCCTTATATACTCGGTGCCGTAATTTTCCACGGCGCGCCGGTAAAACTCCTCGTAGGATTTTCCCGCAGTCCTCACGTCCATGTAAAACACGAAGATGCGGGCCTTCGGGTATTTCTCCCTCATGAGGATTGCCTGCTTCGCCGTGTACATGCAGCATATCCTGGAGCAGTAAGGCCTGTTCACCTTGTCGTCGCGGGAGCCCACGCACTGGATGAAAACCACTGTCTCCGGCTCCCTGCCGTCTGAAGGTCTTACCACCTTCCCTCCCGTGGGGCCCGACGCGTTTACAAGGCGCTCCATCTGGATCGAGGTGATCATGTCCTTGTGAGAGCCCCCTGCGAACTCCTCGTATTTCGCCACATCAAAGAGATCGAACCCGGTGGCAACGACAATGGCTCCCACCTTCTCGGTGACGGTCTCGTCCTGCTGCTCGTAATCAACGGCGCCGGCGGGGCAGACCTTCTTGCAGAGGCCGCACTTGCCCTTCCTGAAGTAAGTGCAGGCCTCCCGGTCAATGACGGGCTTGTTGGGGACGGCCTGCGGGAAGGGAATGTATACTGCCGGCCTGTGACCCATGCCTTCCTCGAATTTATTAGCCACCTTGACGGGGCACATCTCGTAACACAGGCCGCAGCCGGTGCAGGCGCTCATATCAATGGACCGTGCTTTTTTTCTTACGGTAACCTCGAAGTTGCCCACAAACCCTGCTATCGACTCGACATCGGAGTAAGTGTGCATGGTGATGTTCGGGTGGCGGGCAGCCTCCACCATCTTCGGGGTGAGGATACAGGCCGAGCAGTCGAGCGTTGGGAAAGTCTTGTCAAGCTGGGCCATCCGGCCGCCGATGGAAGGCTCTCTCTCGACCAGGACCACGGGATAGCCGGCATCGGCAATGTCGAGCGCCGCCTGTATTCCCGATACGCCTCCGCCTATCACGAGGGCGCGCCTTGTCACCGGCAGGCTTGTCGAGAAGAGGGGCCTGCCCCGGGATGCTTTTGCCACTGCCACCCTCACGGCCTCTATGGCTTTTTCCGTGGCTTGTTCCTTGTCCAGCGTGACCCACGAGCACTGCTCCCTGAGATTCGCCATCTCCATGAAATAAGGATTCAGGTCTGCCTTGGACACGCATACCTGGAAAGTCGGCTCATGGAGGCTCGGTGAGCATGCGCCGACGACGATCCGGTCAAGATCGCGCTCTTTTATGGCGTCAAGGATAATCTTCTGCCCTGGATCTGAGCACATGTACTTGTATTCCTCGGCATAGACCACGCCGGGGAGCCTGCGGGCCGCATCGGCGACTTTCCCGGTATCAACGGTCTTTGCAATGTTTATCCCGCAATGGCAGATGAAGACTCCGATGCGCGGCACCCTTACTTCCCCCCTTCCACGGCCTGGGCTTTCAAAGCCTCGTCAAGAAGGGGAACGGGGTCCACGGCGTGCTTGCCAAAGCCGAGCTTTCCCCGGGGGGCGCCCATGGCGAGCGCCATCAGCTCGGTAAAGTAGAATACAGGCACAGGGGGCCCCGTCTCTTTTGAATACTCCCTTGCCTGGGACTGGCGGAGATCAAGGTTGGTAAAGCAGAGCGGGCAGGCCGTCACGATGCAGTTCGCCCCCGCTTCCCCGGCCCTCTTCATCAGTCTTGAAGTGAGCTCAAGGACGACGTCGGTGCGGGGTATGCTCAAGGCGGCGCCGCAGCACTCCGTCTTGTGATACCATTTTACCGGCCGTGCGCCCGTAAGGGCCATCAGGTCGTCCATCATCACGGGGCTCTCGGGGTGCGCCTCCCCCACGACGGCTGATGGCCTGGAGAGAAGGCAGCCGTAATAGCAGGCGGGCCTGAGGCCCGGGAGTTCAAGCTTTATCTTCTCCTTGATGAAATCCCGGGGCATGTCGGCTATCATGTGGAGGAGGCTCCTCACTTTCACCGCATCGGGCGAAGAGATTCCAAGCTCCGGCATGATGCGGCTCGCGAGCTCCCGGTCCTCTTTCAGCTTATGGCCGGTGGTGACGAAGCGCGAATAACAGGAAGCGCAGGGAGCAGTGAGGGTGTCAAGCCCCATCTTTTCAACGATCCCCAGTGTTCTTGCCGGCATCAGCACGGAGAGCTCATGGTCGGTGCTGTGGGCCGAGGTGGCGCCGCAGCAGCTCCAGTCCTCCACCTCTACAAGCTCTATGCCGAGAAGCAGAGCGGCAAGGCGGCTCGCGTGATCATATTCCGCATCCATCCCTGCAAGACTGCAGCCGGGGAAATAGGCGACCTTTTTCACTGGTTCAGCCTCCCGCCGATGCGCTTGAGAAAGGCACCGTCCTTTATGCGATGGGGCAGATGGCTCAGCCTCCCCTTTGAGAAAAGGCCCATACCCAGCATGGCATCCTTGAAAGGCTTCAAGGTGAGAAGGTTCTGCAGGCCCGTGAGCATCACCTCATGGAGCCTCCCGTTCATCGCTATGATGTTCAGGAAATTTTTGTGGAAGGTGGCCACGTCAGGCTCGGCAGGCTTTACCTTTTCCGCGATTGCCTCGCGCCTCAGGGCGTCAGCCACCTCCGACACGCTGAGCTTCCGGGGGCACCTTTCCTGGCAGGCCATGCAGTTCACGCAGAGCCATATGAAGGAAGAGCACAGAAGCTCATCCTTGAGGCCCCACTGGAGGGATCGCATTACCTGGTGCGGCATGATGTCAAAAAATGGAGCAATAGGGCACCCTGCGGAACACTTCCCGCACTGGTTGCATGAGCATAGGGCCTGGCCACTCTCTTTTTCTATCTTGGCAACGAACCCCCTGTCTGTCGCCTGGGGAGTAACAAGTCTTTTCATGGTGGTACACTGAATTTCTGGGAAAGGGAAATATGTTCCTTCTTTCACTATGCGGCGAGTCACCAGGTGGATCCTGCGTGAAGATTTACTTCTTTCCCAGCATCTCCACGAGGCTCTTGAAGCCCTTTTCCCTGGCGTAATCAATGGCTGTCTTCCGATCCTTGTCGGTGATTGCCCTGTCGGCGCCGCGGTCAAGAAGCAGTTTCGCCACATCCTTGTGCTCCTTTATCACCGCGAAGTGGAGGGGGGTCTTCCCGGATTCATCTCTCGCGTTGACCTCTGCGCCTTTGGAAAGCAGCATATCCGCCACTTTCGTGTTGCCTTTGAGGGCGGCGAAATGGAGCGGCGTCTTTCCGAAAGCCTCTCTCGCATTGACCTGGGCTCCCTTTGAGATGAGATATTCCACTGCATCAGGCCTTTCTGTCATTGCGAGGAGGTGCAGAGGAGTCTGGCCGCATTGGTCTCTCGAATTGAGATCGGCGCCCTTGCTCATGAAGTAATCGAATATCCTCTTGGATTTTGTCCAGTGGAGCGGTGTCCACCCGTCGCAGTCATGGGCATTGATGGCAGCACCGTGGTCCACAAGAAGCTCCACGATCTCCGGAAGGTCGTTGTGCGTGGCCCAGTGAAGCGGTGTCGCCCCCGTTTCGTCCTGGATATTCGCATCGATACCCCTGTCGAGAAACACCTTCACGGCACTCAGGGCATTAGAATGGACGGCGTCAAAGATGTCATCATACTCCTCGTATACGCCGGCTTTTTCTATGATGACGGGGCCCACATCGGTTTTCAGCTCATGGAGAGAGGCGGCCCCTGAGGGGCAGTTGGCAACGCAGGTGCCGCATCCTCTGCAGATATCCTCGTTGACGTGGGCTACTTTCCTCGCTTTCCCGCTGACCTCAGTGTCATTCATGGCGGTAACTCCCCCTGTTCAGAATCGGGCTGTAATCTCTTCAACCCGGGGTGCGGTTACTCCTTTCAGGCTGCCGGCAGAAGGATTGTGAATGATGTCCCTTTCCCCGGTGCGCTCTCGACGCTTATGGAGCCTGAGTGAGCCGCGATAATCTTTTTTACTATGGCAAGACCGAGGCCGGTGCCGGTCTTTTTTTGATTCCCGCTTTTATTGACCCGGTAGAATTCGTCAAAGATGAAAGGCAGGCTTTCTTCATCCATGCCTATGCCGTTGTCGGCGACCTGAATCATGGTAAGGCGCCCCTTCGCCTGGGCCTTGAGTGTCACCTGCCCGCCCGGTGTGTTGTATTTGATTCCGTTGTGCACAAGATTTTTCAGCGCTTCCTCGATTAATTGCGGAACACCTTTTACCGGAGGATAGTCTCCGGATTGATCGATTATCAGGGAGACCTGCTCATTCCGGGCGACCATGTCAAGGGTATCTCTGATTTTCTGAAAAACTTCCCCCAGGTCAACAGATACAAGCCTCTTCTGAACCACTTCATTGTCTATGCTTGCCATGCCGAGCCACTCATCAATCAATTCCAGAAGGTTTTTTACATTTCTCTGCTGCTTCCTGAGGATTCCCTCCTGTTTTTCATTGACTTCCCCCACGGCTCCATGGAGGATGACCTCGAAATACTGCTGGATGTTTACCAGCGGTGCCCGCAGCTGGTGCGACACGAGGCTTGCGAAGTTCTTCTCAAGCCTTTTCTTCTCTTCACGGAGCTGGGCGGATTCTATTAAAAGAGATCTTTTTTCAAGCCCCCTGGCGACAATTACCTTGAGCTCGTTTCCCTTGAATGGCTTGGGGAGAAAATCATAGGCTCCCTTTTTTATGGCTTCCACCGCTGATTCTATGGTGGCAAATCCCGTTATCACAATGACAATGGTATCAGGCTCTATCTGCTTGATCTTTTCAAGCACCTCTATGCCGCTCATGCCGGGCATCTTGAGATCGAGGAGCACGAGATCGGGCCTTTTCTGGGTAACCTTTTCGATTCCATCGCTGCCGTCGGGCGACTGAATCACTTCATGCCCGCATTTTGCGAGGATCTGGGAACATGAATCCCTGATTCCCTCTTCATCGTCAATGATGAGAATGGTGGATTTTCTTTCCATCCTGCTGTTAATCCCGTTTCTTGAAGATTCTCTTATTATCACTTATTTGCCCAGCAAAGTCTCCACTTTTTGAAGCAGGACCTTCGCATCAATCGGCTTTTCCACAAGCTCATCGACAGGCAGATAGAAGGGATGCGCTGCCTGCCCGGGGAAAAAGAACCCGGTCTGCTCCCGGATGCTTGTAATCATAAGGACGGGCAGTTCCTTCAGCTTTTCCTCTTTTCTCATCTTGCGGGCAAAAATTATTCCCTCTGCCCCCTTTCCCATCATGATATCAAGCACAAGCAGGTGAGGGGTGCTGTCCATCAGTTTCTTGTAACCGCTTTCCGTGTCATTGGAAAAATCCACGTGATAGCCGTCGCCTTCCAGGATCAGCTTTATTGCCTCAACATAATCGGGATCATCATCGATGATCAGAATGTTTTTTTTTGCCTCCATAACTCCCATCCTTTCATTACTGGTATTAATGGCGTTCTGCAGCCAATCCGCCGTTTCCGGGCGAGGTTCGTGCACCGGTAAGAGGGGCGCCGCTTCATTGCTCCATGGGCAGTATCACGGTAAAGGTCGTGCCTTCCCCCGGGATGCTCTTTACCTGGATATCACCGTTATGCTTCTGGATGATTCCGTAACTTATGGAAAGGCCGAGACCTGTTCCCTTGCCCGTTTCCTTGGTGGTAAAAAAGGGATCAAAAACCTTCTTTATGATTTCTTCCGGAATCCCGCATCCTGTATCGGTAAATTCCACCTCAAGCGAATTCCCGTCCTGGGATAATTTGCTCTTTACTGTCAGAATTCCTCCCTTTGCCATGGCTTCCGCTGCATTTAGAATGATATTTGTGAAGACCTGCTGTACCTGGTTCCTGTCAATTCCTATCTTGGGCAGCGAAGCTTTAAATTCTTTCACCACCTTCACGTCGTGGAATATGGGCTGATGCTCTATAAGGGAAAAGGTCTTATTAAGGACTTCATTTATATCGGCCATCACGAGCTCAGGCTCCGTCTGCCTCGCGAAATCAAGCAGACCTTTCACTATGGCCTTGCAGCGGCTCACATTTCTTGTGAGCTTTTCCATGTTCTCAAGGGCGTTCTCTGCATTCACAGGCTCTTCCTTCAGCTCGTCAAGAATAAGCTCGCTGTAAAGCAGGGCGCTTCCCAGAGGATTGTTGATCTCGTGGGCGACTCCCGCCGCAAGCTGCCCGATTGTGGCGAGCTTTTCTGACCTGATGAGCTGCTCCTGCGTGCTCCTTCTCAATGAATCGCGGCTCTCCTTGAGCGAAAGGGACATCTGGTTAAAGGCTTTTGTAAGGGCCTGGGTCTCCTTGCTCCCGCTCGGCATGACCTGAATGCCAAGCTCTCCCCGGGTCATGCTGCGCGCGGCAATCAGCAGGCTCTTGATGGGCCTTGATATGCTTCGCGAGAGCATATAGGAAGCGATAATGGCGAGGATCACCCCGGTGAGGGCGATGCCGAGGAACATGAGCTCCGTATTCTGTCTTTCTTCCACGAATTTATCTGCAAGGACCCCGCCATAAAGAATCCCTATGATTTCTCCCGTGATGGTGTCTTTTATCGGCTCGTAGGCGGTGATGTACCAGTTGTTCACCACAAAGGCCTTGTCGGTCCACCGCTTCCCTTCCACCAGCACCTTGTCATAGACCTCTTCAGAGACGCGGGTTCCGATTGCCCTGCTCCCGTCTTCATTTCTCACGTTTGTGGAGACCCTCAGGTCCCTTTGAAAAATGGTGACCGTGCCCATATCCTTTCCCTTGTGCGTCATTCCCTTGTACACCACGTTTTTCACCTTGTCCACGATATCAAAGTTCCTGTTGAGGAGATTGCCGCCGTAAATGACCCCGATGAGCTTTCCTGAGTCGTCAAATACCGGTGATGCCGCTTTGAGCACCATTCCCGAGGTTTCTTCGGTCTTGTCAGTCTTTTTCGCCTTCATGGTGGGAATATATTTTATGTGGGCGCGCTGTGCAAGATCTATGCCTTCTTTCAAAAGCTCATCTCTGGAGATAATCACCGTGGAGGCTACGGATTTCCTGGTTGATAACACGTATTCCACCATTTCATCGCCGGATTCATCATCGCCCGTGACCTCGGGATTTCTCCCGCGGGCGATTACCCTTCCGCGCTCATCGGTGAGCGTCAATACATCCATTGACTCGCTTTTCATGATCCTCTTCATTCCGTTTATCAAAGCGGCATAATCGCCAGGTTTCCCTTTATTTCTTTTCTTCAGGAAGCTCTGGTCAGCGGCAAGCCTCACCGTGAGGTTTATGCAATGAAGCTCATTATTATAGACTTCCCTCGCAAAATAGAGATCGGTTATCACGTTATCCTGAATCTGTTTTATCCATTTCTCTATTATCAGTCTTCTTCCGATATAGATGGTCACTATGCTCGTGATGGAGACAACGATAATAAAGCTCACAATCAGCTTTTCCATCAGTGTCACTTTCATTTTTATCTCTCCATGATATGTAATTCGGGTCATTGGCCGTTGCCGTCATTGTTTTACGCGCAGCGCGGAGGAGATCACATTCTCTCGAGGAGCTCTTTCTTTTTCTTCTCAAACTCCTCGGGGGTCACTATCCCTTTGTCCCTCAGCGCCGCAAGCTTCTCTATCTGCGTGGGGATATCCTCGGGAGCCTCCCCGGTGCCGGCTGATTTTTCAACGTGTTCCATAGCCTTGTAAATCTCATGCTGCACCTGCTCCGGCTGGCGGATAAAGACAAGGCGGTTTATACCCTGCTCTCCTGCCGACTCAATGGTGAGGTTTCCCGAGCCGACAAGGCGCTCCAGGAATGACTGCGTGAAGGTCACGTCATTGATGCGGTTGAGAGGGATCTCCCGGGCTTTTCTGGCAAGCACGCCTTCCCTTGTGATGAGCCGCTCGCTGGTGAGCACGAACTGCGTATGGTGCCACCGCAGCAGCGGGATGCCTGCAAGCAGAAATATGGCAATGAGGGCTATCACCACAATGGCTATGGCAAGCGGCGGGATGGCAATCCCTCCCATCATCAGGGAAGCTGCAGCGAGGCCGGCAATCCCCGCTGCCCATAGAAGGGCGGGAATCACCGAGATCCAGTGAGGCCGGAGGTCCAGAATTACACGCTCATCATCGGAGAGAAGGTCTTTGGGGTAAGGCATAGGGGCCTCCAATGGCGGATTTCCTCTTTCTTCGACAGCTCCCTTCCCAAGTCCTTGTGCGCCGGTATAAGGAGACCCCTGCACAATGAAATGCAATCTGTCAGCTTTGCTCCAAGCGCCTACTT
>JAVHLM010000035.1 GCA_031082125.1 Candidatus Eremiobacterota bacterium | reverse complement strand
GTTGTGTCCACAATCTCCCACAGGCATTTTCATTGCGAGTTATGCAGGGCTCTCCCTTCACAGCCTTGAAAGATTAATGAAAATCGTGTAGAATATAAAAAGTGGGTGGGGGTAAATAAGTCTTAAGAATCTTCTCCATTCAGGTATTTTCGCAGCTCTCGTCACAGCTTTGCTTTATCATGTCGTCAGAACTGTATTAATCTTCCTTTGCCATGCTCAGCCCTTCTCTTTTGAAAGCCCGCCCCCATAGGGGAGATAGCCTTGAAGAAAAGCCGCTTTTTGCCATTGAAGTCCCTCAGGGTGCATGAAAAGAGGAAAAACCTTAAGGAGTGCCCGGAAGAGCTTGATTTGCTCAAACGGGGCCTCGAGGAAGTCTTCCGCGAGAGGCTCCGCCTGAAAAGCCTCATTGAGAAATGCAAAGAGACCTTCGAGCACGCCCCTGTGAGCCTTCTTTGCCTCGACAGGAAAGGCATCATAAGGAAGGCAAACAGCACTGCCTCTCAGCTCCTCAAGATGAAGAAAAGCGCTCTTATTGACAGGGATTTTGGCGGCTTCATATGCCCGGAATACCACGAAGCCTATGAGCAGCACCTGAAGAAAGCCCGTTATGACGGGGAAAGAGCGGTATGCAGCGTTCTGCTCATCACCGGCGACGGGAGCAATTGTCATGCGACAGTGGATATCATGTGTGTTGAGGAGCATGAAAGCGACCTTTGCTTTAGAATGTTCATCACCGAGGCCGCTCCCCGTTCCTTTGCCGCCCCTCTCCCCACGGAGGGGGAAAAGAAATACCGGAACCTCTTTGAGAATTCCCCCATCTCCCTCTGGGAGGAGGACTTCTCAAGGATCAAGCAGGCTCTTGAGGAGCTGCGCTCCACGGGGGTGAGAGATTTCAGGGCCTGGTTTGACGTCCACCCCGAATCGGTCCTCGAGCTTGCGTCGCTCGTGAAGATAATCGACGTGAACGAGAAGACCCTGGAGCTCTACAAGGCAAAGAACAAGAAGGAGTTCCAGAAAAACCTGGCCATATTCTTCTGCCTTGAAAGCTACGACGAGGTGAAGGAAGAGCTTATCGCCATAGCAGAGGGAAAGACCGAGTTCGAGAAGGAGACGGTCAACCAGACCCTGGAAGGCGAGAAGCTCCACATTTACCTCCGGTGGACCGCCGTGCCGGGCTATGAGGAATCCCTTGCCAAGGTCATCATCTGCATAGTGGATATCACGTCCCAGAAGCTTGCCGCCAGGAGGCTCGAGAGTACCAGGAAGGAGTTCCTTTCTTTTCTTACCCACGATCTCAAGAGCCCCCTCGCCTCGATTATGGCCTATACCCAGCTCATAGGAAGGCTTGTGGAGGACAGGCCCGACGTGAGGAAGAACGTGGCCATCGTCAAAAACGTGGGAAATCTCATGCTGAATATTATAAATAATGTCCTGGAAGCGGAGCAGATAGAGTCAGAGCGCATTACCTACCTGCGGGAGCCCATGGCTCTCATGGATGTTTTCAACGAGCTCCTCGAGACCTTTGAAGGCCTGGCGAACCTCAAGAATATAGCCATCTCCGCCTGCTGCGACCGCAGGCTCATGGTCTTCATCGACAGGAACAGGATCATAAGGGTATTTCACAACCTCATCATCAATGCCCTTCACCACACTCTCGAGGGCGGCCGCATCGAAATAAGCACCGTTCCCTCAGGTGACGACAAGAGTGTGATCCTTCGGGTTTCGGACACAGGGACCGGCATCAAGCCCGAGATAAAAGAGCGGATCTTCGAGAAGTTCGTGGGATCTCCCGGCGGAAGCAGGGGCACAGGACTGGGCCTCTACATTGTCAGGAGCTTCCTGCAAGGCCATGGATCCACGATAGAAATGGAAAGCACGCCGGGGAGGGGCACCGTCTTCTCTTTCACGCTCCCCATTGCGGCCTATGCTTCATGCCGCCCGTGAGTGATCCTTACGGCTCCCTCTTTCTGTCCCTTCTTATGAGGTCGTCAAGCACATCGGCCTCCCTGAAATTGCCCACCTTGCGGTAATAGTCCATGAGGCTTTCGCGGGCCCTGAGAGTCTCGGGATGGCTCCTGCCGTAGATCTTCTCCCTTATGGCCACCGCCCTTGTGATCAGCTCCGGGCATCCCTGGAACATGCCCTGCCCCTTCATGAGGTCAGCGATAGCCAGAAGATTCGAAGCCACTTCAGGATGGACTTCGCCGAAAACTTTTTCCCTGATGGTGAGGCACTCCTTCATCTTTTCCGTGGCTTCGCGGTATTTTCCCGCAGACCGGTAAACTTCTGCCATGCCGTTCAGTGCCGATGCCGTCTCGGGGTGGGCACCCAGGACTTTCTTCCTTATGGCGACAACCTCGGTGAAAAAATCCGCGCTCTCCGTGAACTTCCCCTCCTGCCTCATAAGCTGCGCCATTGCCTGGAATGCTGCAGCCGTCTCAAGATTATCACGGCCCAGGACCTTTTCCCTTATGGCGAGTGCCTCCTTGAGATAAGACCCGGCATCGGCAAAGTTCCCCTGGCTTTTTGAGAGGTCCGAGAGGATCATGAGGGTTCCCGCCACGTCGGGGTGAGAGCCCAGGACATGGCGCTGGATGGCAAGGGCACCTGATGCCGCCTGTGTTGCCTCGGCGTATTTCCCCTGGGTTCGGTAAAGGTCCGTGAGCGCCATCAGTACGGGCGCCACGTCAAGCCCTTCAGGGCTGGAAAGCTTCTCCCTGATGGATTTCGCCCGGGAAAGAAGCTCATAGGCAGCGCCGTAATTTCCCATGCTTTTCATAAGGCCCGCGAGGGCGGTACAGGATGAAGCCGTCTCGGGGCTCTCTTTTCCCGCGGTCTGCTCCCTTATGGACAGGGCCCTTCTCATGAGGGACTCGGCCTCTTTCAGGTCCCCCCGCGACCGCAGGTAGTCGGCAAGCGACGAAGCCGCCGAAGCCACGTCGGGATGGCCGGGGCCATACTGCTTTTCCCTTTTTGCAAGGATCTCCCTCAGGAGCCTTTCCTGCTCCTGGTATTTCCCCTCGATGCGCACCACGTCCGCAAGGGCTCCGTACGCGGAAATCACCTCGGGATGAGCCCCCCCGCTGAAGGCCTTCTCCCTTATGGCAATGGCCTCCCTTATCTGGCGCTCCGCCTCCTCGTAACGGGCCAGGAGCTTATAGAGGTCGGCAAGGTTCATGTGGAGCGAGGCCACGTCGGGATGCTGGCCTCCCAGGGCGGCTTTTCTTATCTGGAGGGCTCTCTGGTAAAGAGGCTCCATCTCGCGGTATTTTCCCGTCACTCTCAGCAGGTCAGCCTGCATCATAAGGTTCTGGGCCACTTCCGGGTGGCTGCGTCCCAGGGCCTTCTCCTTGATCTCCATGGCCTTCATCAGGGAGCGGAGGGCTTCATCAAAGAGGGAGCGCTGCCTGAGGATCGGTGAGAGTGCCTGAAGCTGAGCTGCAGCCTGGACCGCCGAAGGCCCGTATATTTTTTCCGCCAGGGCAACAGCCTGGCGCTGGACCTCCTCGGCGCCGCCGTAATTGCCCTCCCTCACGAGGGACTGGGCCTTTTCGTTGAGTTTTTTCAGATCCTGCTCATTGCCCTGCGCCATGGCGCATTGCGCCACAAGGACCAGAATAAGAACGATGACGGCAAGTTTTTTCATGGCAGCTCCCTCCAGGTGACTCTATTATATTCCTCACTCCATGTTCGGGAAAGGCGGTGACAGGCTCCTTCTTTGCTGGAAAACTGAAGGGCGCCGCCCCGGGCATGGGGTGAAAAAGTGCCTGCCCTTGAAGGGGTACCTCTCACTTTGAGGAAATACCCTCTATGGGAATTTTCAGAAGCATCAGGGCCCAGGTCTTTCTCTTTCTCGTGGCAATCTCCCTCGTCACGTCCCTCGTGATGGGCGTGGCCAATTACCTCGAGGCGGAGAAAGTCCTTGACGATACCTTTGACAGGGAGATCAACAACACGGCATACCTGCTCAAGCAGACCATAGAAGGGCACCTGGCCGATGCCCGCGGGGCAGCATCGGTTCTGGCGAAGAATCCCTCGGTACAGGCCATGGACAGCGCCGCGATGAAAGAGATCAGCAGGTATTTTCTTGATTTCGTGAGCCTCTTTTACAACATCTATATCTACGACAGGGAGGGCACCCTCAGATCGGTGGAATACCTCGATAACATCGACCGCTCCGAGACGCACTCGAAAAACTTTCATGAGCTCAGGAACGAGTTCACCCACGTGGCCCTCGACGTGCTGGAGGACGGGAAGGCCCGCTACACGGAACCCTTTTTCAGAAAGGACCAGCTTCTCATCGCGTACGTGACTCCTATCTTCAAGGGCAGCGACAAGGCGGTGGCAGGCCTTGCAAGCTGCGGGATCTTTGTCCACAACCCGAAGCTCTCGAGGCTCATGAAGAGCCTTGTGCCGCCCTACCAGGGCTTTATCTGCCTGCTGGACGGTGAAGGAAGGGTCTTCGGCCGTGAGGGAGCCATACCTGAAGCCTTCACGGAATTCCCCCTCAAGTCCCTCAAGGCCAACCTCCAGGGGAAAAGCCCCCTGCTCTGGATGGAAGACAAACCCTATCTCTACACCATTAAGGAGATAGAGGAGGCCCATCTTTATGTGCTGGTGGCCACGTCATGCCTTATGAAGGAGAAGCTCTTCTCGACGCTCCTGTCGGAGCTTGTGGCCATAAATGTCATCTCATTCCTGGTGGCGCTGCTGATAAGCGCCGCCCTGGGTAATTTCCTCGTGAAGCCAATCAATGCCCTCGTGGAGGGAATAAGGGAAGTGGGGAAGGGGAACTATTCGTACTCAATCCATGAGCGGGCTTTCGGTGAGATCGGCGAGGCAGTGCAGTCCTACAACGAGATGGCCGAGAAGCTCCAGAAAAACAGGCTTATAGAAAATCTCTGGAACGAAAAATGGAAGGGAGATGACACGACGCCGTGACAGGCCCGACAGTCCTTGTCGCCCCGCCTCTTGTCTGGGGGCAGGAGCACCGGATGGACCTGAAGCCCCCTGTCAATCTCCTGTGCCTCTCGAGCTTTCTCCGCCACAGAGGCGTCACTGCCCACGTGCTTGACGCCGTCTCCCTCCGCCTCTCCCTGAAGGCACTGGTGGGGAGAATCAAGGCCCTTGAGCCGGCCTTCGTGGGAATTCCCCTTTACCACGCTTCGCTCGGAACAGCGAGGGAGCTGATAAAAGAGCTCAGGCAGGCCTGCCCTGCCGCGGTGCTCATCGGTGGAGGCCCATCGGCCACCATCGAGCCGGAGCGCATCCTTGATGAGCTTGAGCCCGACTGCCTGGTGGCAGGAGAGGGAGAAATGACCCTCCTGGAGACGGTTTCGGCGCCCTCGAGGGATTCGTGGGGCTCGATTGACGGCCTCTGCATCAAGGAGCGCGGGGAAGCGCGGCGCACCGGGCCCCGGGCCTTCATTGAGGACCTGGACAGCCTTCCCTTCATTGACTACAGTCCCATAAGCATGGAGAGCTATTTCGAATACCAGCAGGCAAGGGAGGCGCCTCCCTCGGTTTTTCTCACCACCTCGAGGGGCTGCCCCTACCGCTGCGTCTTCTGCGCCACGCCGCTCCTGTGGCCCGGGAGGATGCGCAGGATGTCGCCGGGAAGAGTCATCGAGGAGATGAAATACCAGTGCGCCCGTTACGCCGGCGCCAACATAGGCTTCCTGGACGACTCGTTCTTCTCCGACAGGAAATGGCTCGATGAGTTCATAAGGCTTGTCGGGTCACTCAATATCCATTATAACTGCATAGGGAGGATTGATCACCTCGACAGCTCCGCCATCGATGACCTCGTGAGGACGGGGTGCGACTTCGTTGCTTTCGGCGTGGAGACGGGAAGCGAGAGAAGGCAGCAGGAAACCAGGAAATTCCTGGATATCGGGAAGCTCAGGGAGCAGATAAGGTACCTGTCCCGGTATGATATAGTCACCAAGGGCTTTTTCATGGTGGGCTTCCCGGACGAGACGCCCCAGGATATGGCCGACACCATCAACCTTGCCGTGGAGCTCAAAAGCCTCGGCATGCGGCAGTTCTCCCTCTTTCCCCTCATTGTGTACCCCGGCACCGAGCTTGCCGGGAAGTTTTCGATTCAAGCCTTCAATTCGGGCATCTACAGCTATTTCCCAGACGACATAAGCGGTCCCGATGATTTCGGCGAAAAGCACGTGGCATTCTATTCCACCGTTCCCGGGAGCGACATAAACCCTTATCTGAATCACAGGGAGATCGTCGAGCTCGTCAAGATGGCTTACAACATGATAGAGAAAGGCCAGAAAGTCACCGCCGCCGGGATTCTTGCCCTTGCTGGGGAGAGGAGTGTCCCTGCCGATGGCCGGTGAAGAAGCACCTTTACCGATGACCTCTGGCGGAGCGGCCAGGCCGTTCCGGCTGGCCCTTGTGTCCCTCCAGGGAGAAGGCCTCTGGGGAAAGCCCATCCATTATTTCAATCCCCTCGCCGTAACGACCCTTGCGGGCTACGTCAAGGAGGCCCTGGCACCTGAAATCAGGCTCTTTGATACCTTCATCACTTCCATAGGCGAAATCGCGGCATCTCTCAGGGCTTTTTCACCCCACCTTCTCGGCATCTCGATGAAGACTGACTCCCTTCTTGAGCTTAAAAAGCTCATGGAAGCCATTGGCACAGACGATCCGCCCTTCCCCGCGGTTCTCGGGGGGATCGCCCCATCCATCATTGATGGAGATCTCCTCTCCCTTTATCCCCGGGCTTTTGTGGTGAGAGGCGAAGGAGAGATTCCCCTTGCGGCACTTATCAGGCACATTGCGGGCCAGATTCCGCGCCATGAGGTGCCGGCCCTTTCATACCTTGATGAAGGAGGAGCCCTGCAAAGAAATGCCGCAGTGCCTCTCGATCTCCCGTCATACCACAGCCAGCCCTTCGATGACCTGACCGGCCACTGCATAACAACGGACGGCGACTTCTGGCTTGAGTCGGGGAGGGGATGCCGGCGCCGCTGCTCGTTCTGCACCAAGGGCGAAGCCCACTGCGGGAACAGGGGCTGCCGGCGCTTCCCCCTGGAGCGGACCCTGGAAAGAATGGCGTCAATCGAGAAAAAATTCGGCATCAGGCGCTTCCGATTCAGCGACGAGGACTTTTTTGATAATGACTTCACCTTTCTGAAGGATTTCCTGGCAGGGCTCGGAGAGCTCCCCTTCATCGCCCTGTTCGAGGTGGACGTCAACGTGAGGGACATCATCTCACCGGGAGATCCGCCTGAGAGGGCAAGGGAGCGCCGCTGGCTCCTGGAGAGCCTCGTGGAGAAGGGCCTCACCCACGTGTTCATAGGCATCGAATCGCTCTCGGACACTCAGCTCCGCCGCTACCGCAAGGGCTCCAGGGTTTCGCAGATAACGGCGGCAGCGGGCATGCTGAGAGAACTGTCGATTTCATGCTCGGCAGGCTTCATCCCTTTTGATCCCTTCGTGACTGTCCCGGAGCTTGCCGAAAATTTCAGGAACCTCAGAGACACCGGTATCATCGCCATGGTGAACACGCCCCTCAAGGTGCTGAGGCTCCAGAAGGGCACGGTGCTCGCTGAAAAAGCCATGGAAGCGGGGCTTGTCACAGGCGTATCTGAGAACCTGATGGAATACTCTTACCGGTTCAAGGATCCTGACGTGGCGAAGCTTCACCGCGTCGCGGGGCCCGCGGCGGAGCTGTTCCGGCACTGCGGCCTCAGGCTCAACTACTTGATAAGAAACGGCGCCGAGTACGAAAGAAAGCTCGAGCCATCGCTGCTCTCATACCTGAAGGAGAAAAACAGCGCCCTCAAGGAAGGTCAGCTTGACTATCTGCTGGACATCGTGGCGCGCAGCAGCGAGAGTGAGAAGGATCTCCTGGAGCGCGACAGGGCATTCAGGGGGCACTGCGCCGCCTTATACGGAGAAATAAGGACAAGGTGCCTGGGGATAGGGGAGGAGGGGCCGAGAAATCGCCTCTGCGGCATCTGCGAGGAGTTCATCGAAGAGATGAGGCAGTAAAACCCGGGAATCCCACGGGCGACTGTGTAAAATGGCATTCAGGCAGGCTTAGGGAGCTTCTGAGGCTCCGGGAGGTTCTCGGAGAATTCTGCCTGAGTGAAAACAAGTCACAGGGAGGGCTGAAGGATCCCATGTAGTTAAAATCAAAATATGGCGAGAATCAATAATCCTGTCAATTGAGCCAGGAGGCACTTCATGGCATACTATCCAAGACTGGGACTTCAACACGGCGGTGACTGCATTGAATTCGAAAAGAGCGAGCTCGTCTGGAAGCTGGGCAAGAAAATCCAGCGCGTCCCGTGGTCCAAAATCCGCTCGGTCAGAAAGAGTGATGAAGGTGTGACCCTGGATCTGGCCACGGGCGCCGTTTTCATTCCAAATGACTACGTCTGGTTCGATTTCATCGTAGAAGACATCATAGAGCGGGCGCAACGCGAGAATCCCAGGTATGAGGGGCCCTCTACTTCTCTGAAACCCCGTTCCCTCGCGATCCCGCAGGACGGAGAAGGCCAGATGTTCTATGCACGCCGGGCTCAACGCTTCTACAAGGATCGTTTTCCGACCATTGCAGAGTTTGAGGAGTTTCTCCGCGCCAACCTTGGCTGGATCTTTGACGAGAGCACTTATTATGCATCTGCCATGTCAATGTGCACAGGGTGTCCGGTAGACGAAGGGTACTCGTCTGATCTTCACATCCCCTCCACAGCGCAATGGTTCCGCCAATTCCAGCAGAGGGCAGGGCAGGGCCGCTATTCGGGGAAAGCCCTGCTCGTGGTGCTTGCCGAGATCACCGCCTAATGAGGGAGGGGAGTCCGGGGAGCAGCCCTTTACTAAGCTCTTCAGGAACCCAGTCTGCGTGAGGTGCTTCTTTACGCCATCGATGAGACCGGTGACTTCCTCAAGCTCCATGTTCACATCTTCAACAGTAAACACGCATGCGGGATCATAATCGTCCAGCTCCCTTTATTTCTGGAGCCTCGAGAGAAGCCTGCCGCAGGCCGCCGGTAATATGCCCTTTTTCACAAAGTGCAGGTTGAAGAGATGGCTTGTGCCTTCTTGGGTCTTGGACTCAAGGCCCTTGGAAAAGAGGAGGGCCTTGACATGGTGAAAAGCGACAGGGCTCGCCACAAGAGGGCCGGGCGGTGAAGGGGGCACCTCACCATGCCGCAAGGTGCCCCCGGTTTGATTGACTGGCATCTCCGCCGGTCGTCAAATAAGATCCACCACGGTATATCCCATGATGACGGACTTCAAGACCGGCGTCTTCGTGAGCGTGTCGGTATCAGAGGCGAAGTATGCCCTGTACCTCACGTAACGTCCCTTGATCGGCGCCTGCGCGGTGATCGCCTGGCCCGGCGTAGTAAAGTAGCTGCCTTCATTGCCGTCGGGGCCCACATATTTCCATGTCGCATTGTCTTCGTTGACTGCCACCTGGAACTTGAGCTCAGGGTCCGTCGAGGCGTCGGTCCAGTAGAGGCTCTTCAAATCCGCCGATTTTCCGGCGCCGGCGTCGAAGGTCTGAGAAGTGAAGGTGCCTGCGGTGTTTTGAAGATTAAGCCACACTCCCTGTCCTCCTTCCGGCTGTGAAAAAATACTCGTGAAGATTACCTCCAGCCGTGAATGTATCAAATCGGGAAATTTTCCCCGCCTGGAAAACGGAATGCTCTCCTCACAAAAATGAACGCAACGCCGACAAGATAAAAATGGGCAAAAAGTATTCTCTCATGCCTGACCTGCCCTGCACCAGGGCCGTACGGCAGTGCAAAAGGCACCTGAAGGTCACCAGAGTGTCTTTGGGGTCATTTTTCACCTTTTTGTGCCTTCCAGACGCTATGGATGGCATCCTGCGATGACCTTCAATCCCAATATCAATAAGCTTTCTTGTCACTAAATGATTTGATTTAGCATGTTAAATATGTTATTATCAATATATGGATACATCTGATTCTCTTGCACTTCATGAAGTTTTGCTCCCTGATGAGGAAGAGCTCATCTTCCTTGCCGGTCCCTCTTTTTCTCAGGACTGTGAAGACATGCTTCTCCTCCCGGAGCCTTATGAGCTTCCCGCCGAAGCCCGCGACAGGGCGGCCTCCATGGTGAAGATCACCAGGGAAGGCCTTCTCCTCGAGGCGGAAAAGCTCACCGAGGACCTGACCTGGGGCCCTCCCCTCATCGACAGTGATGAGCGGGCTTCCCGGATAGATTTCACTCTCTGCAAGGCAGTCCGCGGCCGCCTCGCCCTTGACATCCACCTGGGCGGCCTTCTTGTGAATCTCAAGACGAAAGGAGTTGATCGGTTGGGCTACCGCTCCATGGCAGCTTTTGCCGTGGAGCATCTTTCCATGTCGGGACGCACGGCGTCAGAGCTGATGCACAACTTCCGGCTTCTCGAGAGTCTTCCCCTCACCAGGGAGGCCTATCTTGAGGGCAGGATCGCCAGGAGCGCCCTGAGGCACCTCTCGCGGGTCGTCACACCAGAGAATGAGGCTGGATTGCTTGCCAAGGCTCAGAAGCTCTCAGTGGGAAGCTTTGAGAGGGAGGTGAGGAATATCCTTGCAGAGAGGGAGCGCGATGAAAGGAGTGAAGGCACAGGCTCTGCTGCTGATGCGCAGGGCGACGAGGGAGTGATGATGCAGTTCCGCGTATCACCGACGCTTGCCCTCACCTGGGATTTCGCCCTCTCCCTCTTCAGGGACAAAGAGCACTATGACGGGCCTGTCTCAGGCTTCGTCGAGGCCCTCCTCGCCAACCGGGCAGCCTCTGGAAAATTCGCCTTCAGTCCTGCACCCCTTGATGAGAAGGGAAGCCTCCCGGTATTTTACAGGAGCAAGGGGGAAGGGAAGGGCTCTGCTGGCGCAGGGGTCGTCAAAGGCGATGCGCAGGGAGAGGCCTTTCCGGAAGGCACAGGGGTTGACGCCCCGGAGTCTGAGAGATCGCCGTGGGAGATGCCCTGGGAGATCTATTTCCCTTCGTGGCTGGAGGCTCCCCTGCAGGGCGGGGAGCCCGGCAGCAGTTCCATCAGGGCCGTCGCAGAGAGGCTCATCAGGGCCGCTTCGATGCGCCAGAGGCTTGACGTGGCTACGGGGATGCTGCTGCGGGCGATGCACTCAAGGCAGCTTTTTACAGGCTTCGGCTTTGAATCAGTCGAGGAGTATGGAGAGGTGCGGTGCGGCATCTCCAAAGCCCGGGCCCGCCAGTCTATTGCCATTGCAAATGGCTTCCGCCGTCACTCCCTCACTGAAAAGGCCTTCAGGAACGGCACCATCACGAGGGAGCAGGCAATGCTCATTCTTCCCCTGGTGAGCGGGAAAAACGAGGAGGCATGGATAGACTATGCCGCGGCGGTCCCCACGGCGGACCTCAGGGAAGAGGCGGGGCGCATCGCCCGGATCATCGAGTACGACTGCTTCGCGGCGGTGAATTATACCCTCCTCCCCGGTTTCCGCTATATCAGGGATGAGCGCTCTCGTGAGCTTCCCTTCGAGGTGAGGGACAGCATCAGGACCGGGTCGTGGTACGGCGGCCCCTCGACTGCCCCGGCGTGGCCCCTCTCCGAGGATGACGAAGAGTCCCTGGAAGTCCGCGACAGGCGCTTCGATGAGCCCTGGAATCATTTCAGCGATATCGATGAAATGCTGGCTGCTGAGGCCTCCATCCGCGAGGGCAGGGTTGAAAAATTTTCTTCTCTGTGTGCCGGTGAAAGAGGTCATACTCACCTGGGGCAAATTGAAAAAAATTCCGTGCTGTGTGCGAGCCTGGAGGAGGTCAGGGAGATCTGCACCATCCCTCACGGTGCCAATCCCGAAGAGACTTTCCTCGTGGATATCCTCAAGGGAGGCGGTTCTTCCCCGGCAGCCAGAGGCACCATGACGATAAAACTCTTTCTTCCCGGAGATCTATGGGGGCTCTGGAACACCGCCGCACTGGCCTTTCTTGCCTCTCAGGAGCACTCAGAAGCCGCCGTCACAACCAATGATATCCAGGGAGGGGCTCCCGCTGATGAAAGATTCCTTGCAGCCCTCCTGGCCGACTACCTCACTGCCGAGGGGAAGATCCAGAAAGCTGCCCATCACCACAAGATTCTCAAGCGCGACCGCTTCCGCTGCCAGGCTCCCGGCTGCCGCTGCCGCAGGCACCTTCATGTCCATCATATCATCAGGCGCTCCCAGGGCGGCACCGATGACGAGTGGAACCTCGTCACCCTCTGTGAAGCCCACCATCTTCACATCCTCCACGGCCTCAGGACGCTCACCGTCAGGGGCAGGGGGGGACCCCACAGCCTCACCTTCATCTTCGGCTCCCTCTCGGAAGACAGCAGGCCTTTCCTCGTCTACCACAGGGGCTGCAGGGTGAAAGGAGAGGCCCCCGCGGGGACTACACCTTCTTGAAGACCACTGTGCTCCCCTGGGGGAGCGTCATCCCCTTGGCGGCGTCGTAAACCGCACCTCCGTTTCCCAGGCCGGAGCCCCCGTACGCGCGGGCGTTGGTGTTGAAGACTTCCTTCCAGTTCCCCGGCGGGAGATCTATCTTGTAGCCCTGGCGATCCGTGGCGGCGAAGTTGGTCACCACGATATAATCGTCATTGCCGCCCTTGCGCTCATAGGCCATCACCCTGTCCAGGTTGTGGGTGTAGACTCTCTTGATCTCGGAGTCGGCCGTGAAAGCCGGCGAGGAGCCGCGCAACGAAATGAGATCCTTGTAACATGTGTAATGGCCTGCCTTGTTCGAGAGGCCTTCGGCGTCACTCCTCTGCTGAGGCGTCATCGTGTCGTACTGCTCAAAATGCCCGCGGTCCTCGGGGGAGAGCTGAGCTTTCTCCTTCTTCTTCTCGGCGGCGGGCAGGGCCGCTATCCGCTTGAAATTGTCGAGCCTGTCGGGGGTGATGTCAAAGTCAAGCCAGCGGTAATCGGCTCCCCACGTGGAGGTGACGCCATGCTTGAAGTCGTTGTTCGCCACGAACTCCTCGCCCTGGAAGACCATGGGAACGCCGGCGGCGGTGAGGGTAATGGCGGCAGCCGAGCGGGCCACGGCCCTCGGGTAAGGCTCCATCACCTTGGCGTCATCCCTGCTGTGGGCAGCGACCCTCACCAGCCATGAGCCCGAGTTTCCCACCTCGTCGTGGTTGTGGGAGAATACGACGCCCTTGTCCCAGCCGGTGACGCCGTAATGGCCGAGCACGGAGCCCATGAGGGTGTCCATGTTCTTCTCGGGCTTGGTGTTTTCGATTGCCCCGAGGAGATCGTGATGGAATGATGAGTTCCACACCGACGAGAAGCCCATCCCCTTCTTCTCCATCGCCCAGTCACCCTGGCCCTGCCACTCGCTCTTGTCGAGATCGGCAGCCACAAGCCAGTTGTGAGTGAAGTCCTCGGCAGTGGTATAAGTGTAAGCGTCGGGACTGATGAACCGTATCGACCGGTTTATCTGGCGCAGCGTGTTCATGCCCTCGCGCTTTTCAGCAGTATTTCCCGTGTCATGGAGAACCTGGGTGAAGTCAAAGCGGATACCGTCAAGATGGAACTCGCTGACCTGCTGGGCGGCGTTGTTGGCGAAGAAATCCTTGACGGCCTGGGAGCTGTAATTAGGCTTGGCCCCCCAGGGCGTGTTGCTTTCCGCCTGCCCCCACCACTTGAAGAATGACTGCTTGTCGCCGTCAATCTGCCAGAGGGGGTTGTCGGCGTCGGCCTTGCCCGAGGCATGGTTGTAGACCACGTCGGAGAACACGTTAAGGCCGCGGCGGTGGGCTTCATCGACGAAGACCTTTATGGCATCGGTGCCGCTCACCCATACGCTCTCCTTGTCCCTGTCCTGGTCTTTTCTCAACACGCCGAGCTCCACGGCCTTGTCGCGGGGGAGCTCGAAGCCGTAGCTCTCCGCACCGGCAAAGTAATAGTCAGGCGTGTAGCCCCAGTCCCTTCTTCCGCCGAACTCGGCAAAGGGCATCAGCTCTATGGTGTTGGACCCTGTCTTCTCGATGTAGTCCAGGTTGTTGATGAGATCCTGGAAGTTGCAGGGGTTCGCGTTGTCCTTGGCGCTCATGAAGGAGCCCACGTGGGCCTCGTATATCACGAACTTGCGGTAGTCGGTCTCCTTGCGGGGCACCCCGTCATTCCTGAACTGGAAGCTGGATTCCCTTATCACCGAGCGCCGCTCTGCCCCGGGCCTCGCCGAGATGACATTTCCCACAGGGTCGTTGAAGGGCGTCATGCGCCTCTCGCCATCCTGGAGGACCCCGTCGGTATTCCTGTCGCCGACGAGCTTCCCGTCCTTGTATACCTGGAACTCGTACTGGAGGCCCTCGAGCTTCGGGAAATTATTGATCGTGGCCACCCATGCCGATCCCTTGCCATCGCCCGCCTTTTTCATCTCGACAGTGCCGTCATCCTTTGCACCGTCAGTCCACCTGTACGCCGTCACCTTACCCGAGAGGTCGAGCTGCCAGCTCTTAAGGATATCGGCGTTGCGCTTCTGCTGAGGCGTCGCCTTGTCATAGGGAACGAGATCAGGTGAGCCAATGCGTTCAAGAAGCTCCTGTTTCGAGAGCTGGCGGCCTTGCTCATCCTTGAGGACCAGCACCACCTTGTCAGCGTCGCCATGGCCGTTCACGGTGAAGCGCCCCCAGAGGGGGTTGATGGTGTAATTGGGGCCGCCGCTCCCCGAATCATTATACCACCCTGTCTCGACGCCATGGATGGGATCGACGAAAATCCGCTCAAGACCGCGCTGCTGGCCCTGGAGGTAGCGGGAATAGGGATCGCTGTATATGACGGGTGCTTTCTTCTCCTTGCCTGAGAGGAGGGGCTCGCCCTTGTCATTCCGCACGGCGTACTGGTAGGATTTTCCCTCAAGCTCATCCCAGCCTGTGGGAAGCTCGAGGCTCCAGTTTCCCGTGGCCTCATCCTTCACCATGGGGGCGCTGCGCTCCATATGACCCGTGGCGTCATTGTAAATCTCCACATGGAGCTTGTAATCATTGAGGTCGCCTTTTCCCACCTCGGGGGACCAGGTCCTGAAGGTCACACCGTCATCGCCGGTCTTGTGGACGCCCATCAGATGGTTGGAGAGGGGGGCATAGGTCTGGGTGGTTTCTTTGTCCTGGAGGGAGAACCGTGGCGGCTCTTCCGTCATGACAAGCCACCGGTCAGCCGAGACAAGCTTCCCGTCGCGGCTGAACACGTCACCCTTTGCGCCCCATTGAATCTCGCGGGGCTGGGATGGATCAAGCTGCACCTGGGCTGTATAGAGGCCGTCGCCTGCCCTGGCATCGCCATGGGTGCCGTCGTCATACATGGCGACTCCTTTCCCCTGGTTCCACTGGGGATCGTACTGGCCCGTCGCAGGGTTGAAAGAGCCTACGAGCTTTATGTTTTTTGTCTGGGGGCCCTCGCGGGCATCATACACGAAAGTGGTGGTAGGCCACTTCCTGGAATTCGCCATTATGGCATCTACGATTTCCTGGGCCAAGGCGTCGTTGACCCTGGCGAGGTCGCCCGTGAACTGTGTGGAAGGGACCCGGTAAAGGCGGGGGAGATTCTCTGCGACATCTTTAAGGGGGTCCTCCACCCAGTAGCTTCCTTCTGCCGATTCAAGCTGCGATGAAGACCCGCCACCTGCTGCCGCCGTGGTGCCTTTGGCCTGTGCCCTGAGCGCCTGGGGCACGTTGCCGGGGTCAAGACTCCTTTTTCCTTCGAGCTTTATCTCGTCACGGGGCGCTTCGGCCTGTGCCGCATCTTCCTCGCAGGGCACCGCGGGCCCTGTGAGGCTGCCCGCATCATAGCGGGGCGTAATTGATGGATCATTACCATGTATTTTCATGTGCAGTCCCCCTTGCGCTCCAGGAGTATATCAGAAAAAGGATATCTATACCTACCGTTATCATATAGTACCGTGCCGTTTCCCGCAATAGGAAAAAGGCCATTGGCGAAATTTTAACAATTTGGCAATCTTTGCTGAGCCCGCTCAGGTTAGAGGGCGGGAGCCTCTGTCGAGCCTTCTTCCCCCGTGTTCTTTATGAGACGCATCACCATGGTGCTCAGCTCCCTGTCACCGCCTGATGATTCTACTATCTCTGCCGCCAGATCCTCGCGGGCGTCTCCGGAGAGCAGATGACCCATGAAAGCATCAGTGTGAGCATATCCCACAGTAATGATAATGCCGAGGTGGAGAAGCTTCTGGCGCCTGCAGCGGTGGTGCAGGCCTTCAAGATAAGGCCTGGCTTCATCACAGAACTCCGAGGAGAGGATTTCCCTTATTCCCGAGGTGCGGGCTTTTTCAAAAAAGAGGGCAAGGGCAGCCTGGTGGGGCCGTGCCACCACGTACCTAATAAGGGGGATAAAGGAGAACTCCTTTTTTTCCAGGCTCCTCTCAAGAGCCTTCCTGAGGGGATCCTGGAGAGTGCTCGAGGCTATCAGCTCAATCAATGCCGTGGCAGGTGCCGTGGGGAGCGACCTGAGGGCTTTCGCCGCAAGCTCAAGGTCCATGGTGCTCTCCAGCCCGGTAATGCTCCGGTGCACGAGCTCCTTGTCCTTGAGGAGCAGGGGTGCCGTCATCGCGAGCACCTCGTTCCTGAAGGTGCCGGTGACTCTCCATATGATGGAGTTGATGAGAAGGGCAAGGCGCCTGTTTTCCTCGTATTCCCTCATTCTGTAGAGGAAGGGCACGAGGAGGGGAGGGGCGCCGATCTTCACGGCTGCCACGAGGGCCTGTCTGCGCACCCTGATATCGGGGTCAAAGAACCTCGCCCCTATTGACGGGGCAAAGCAGGCAAGCCCCAGCTCCCCCTGGATGGACAGGGCCACGCGTCTCACGGGGGCCTCACCGGATACACTCATCTCATAGAGGATTCTCACGGCCGTCTCGATATGGGCTTCCTGGCTTGAAATCTTGATGAGGTAGAGCACGGTCTTCCCCCTTATCACGGGATCTTCATGGCCCAGGAAGGGAAGGACATCCCATGAGCGTTCATCGGCTCTCCAGCGGGCCAGAATATCAATAATGCCTGCAGCCACGCGGCTTGTGGGGTTCCTTGCGAGGACCTGCGCAAGCTCCTGGGAGATCTCATCCTTCTTGCCTATATGGGTGAGAGCAGACAGGATATTCAGGAGCCTTTCCGTATCAGTAGTGGTCCTGATGAGAACCGCGATTTCCCTGGTGCTCGAAGGGCTCTCCCCCCCAAGGACGAGCATGGGCTCTCCGGGACTCTCCGCGCTCCGCCTGCCGCTCGCCGGGATGAGGTTTCGGAGAAGGGACTCAAGGTATGCCCTGTTGAGGCCCGGCACAAGGAGCAGGGAGAGGAGGGCACCTGTGAGGGCAATCAGGAAAAAGATCTGGGGAGGCGCATGGAAAACATTGAGGGCCGCTATCATCACGCCGCTCACCATTACCGATGATGACTCAGCAATGCCGCCCTGGAGAAAATTGGCCCTGGCCCGCATGGGAGCGGCAATTGACTTTATAAGGATGTTCTGCGACGGCTGCTTGAGAGCCTTGAACATGATGATGGAGCAGGCCTGGAAAGCGGTCACGGCGGCAAGCTGAGGCCAGGCCAGGCACAGGGCCGCCATGGTCATGAACACCGCCGCAATGAAGGCATAGAGGGAAGAGACGGAAAAATGCCTGAGGGCGCGGTGCAGAAAGCCTGCCTGCCAGAGAAAGATAATGGAGTTCACCACCGAGGTGAAAAGCCCGATGAAGCCTGAAAGAGAGCGCGTATCAGAAAAGCTTGAGGCAATGATGCGGTAGAACTGGTAATCCACAAGGTAACGTATAAACCCGAAAAGCAGGGTGAAGAGGATCATCAGCTTTAAAATCCTTATGGCCAGGAGGCCAGATGGCAGGAGGGGCGGCTTCTCCCCGGGGTGGGGTGGCGGCGGTGCCGTCTGCTGATGAAGCTTTATGGCTGCAGGGAGCAAGGCAGGGAGCAAGGCACAGACCAGGGCGGCAAGGAGAAAGCAGATCTTCTCGGGCAGCACGGAGAGAAGGGGGTTGATGAGAAGGCCTGACGAGATGGTTCCCGTGAAAAGCGCGGCAGTGAAGAAGCCCGTGTAGCGCTTGAGGTCCCTTATGGAAAAAAGCGTGTTGATGTAGTTCCAGTAAAAAATGACAGAGTAAATAAAATTCAGGGTGGAAAAGATGTAGATGGAAAAAATTGCATGCCAGGGATAACGCTCAAAGAGAAGGGAAGTGAGAAGAAAAATCACTGCCATGAGCAGAAGGCCTGCCCTGAGGCCCCTGGCGCTTGATATCTCCCTGGAGAGAAGAAAAAAGCCCAGCGCCATCGAGAGCATGTTGAAAAATATATAGTACCAGGGGATATAGGAAGGCCCCACAGTCTTCAGAAAAAGGGAGCAGCTCAGAATGATGAAGAAATTGGAGGTGAAGCTGAGTATGAACCCTATAAGAGCAAGCGCCAGAAGGGAACTCTCTTTTTTGCTTTTCATCGGGCAGTATCTCCTGCACTTTGCTCTGTTCTCACGCGGGGATATAGTCCCAGGGATGGGGGGCTTTTTCCCTGTTTCTGCAATAAGGATTCTCTTCAATATGGCCCAGGACCTTCGCAAGCTCCATCTCGAACTGTATCCCGGCGCAGCGCCTGTTCATCTCGCTGCAGAGGCGGCACCGCGCGAGGAGAGCACCCGTCCAGGCACGGAACCCGTCGAGCTTTACCGAGTGAGCCCACAGGGAAACGGGCCTGTCCTGGGGAAAGCGTCCCAGCATAAGGCGTCCTGTCTGGTGCACGGTGTAATGGTGGGGCCATATGGTGCCGTCGGCAGCCACGCAGAGGGAAGTGGATTGATATGCCGGGCTTCCCGTTGAAGCGAGCTCCGTGGGGAGCGGGAGATCAGAATGAATGATAAGGAGGCGGCTGTGACGCTCTCTCAGGCGGAGCACCTCCCTGGCCGTATTGTAATGCTCATCGAAGGAGAGAAGCAGGCCGCCGTCATGGGATGCCCTTCCTACGGGCCGCGTGCATACGAAATTGAGGACCTTTGCATGCCGCGCCGCAATCTCTGTGATACCCGCCAGGGAATGGAGATTCCTTTTTGACAGCACCGTCGTTATCCGCACATTCTGAAGGCCCCGCTCCCTGAGTTTCAGAAGGGTGAGGATGACCTGCCGGAAGGTGCCTTCGCCCCTGAGCGCGTCATGCTCACGCTCGGAGCCATCGAGGCTCACCGTGACCTGCCCGATGGAAAGCCCGGCAATTTTCCTTACTGTGTCATCGGGATCACCAAAGACGCCGTTGGTGCTCAGCGAAGTCACAAGGCCCAGTGAGCGGGCATAAGCCATAATCTCGTGCCAGTCACTGCGGGCTGTAGGCTCGCCGCCGGTAAACCTGACATTTATAACGCCTGAACGGGCCAGGTCTTCCAGGAGGCGTAAGACCGTGGCGCCCTCCATTCCCTCGGGCTCTGACGGTGAAGAACAGGCAAAGCAATGGAGGCATGCCAGGTTGCACCTTGTGGTGAGCTCAAAATATATCCTTATGGGGGCAAGGAGAATATCGCTGCGCCCGTGAGAAGGCCCCCCGCAGTCTATGACCCTTCCGGCGGCCTTCCGGGCCATTTCAACATCGGCGGTGTACAGGTAGCCGAAGGTGCTGTCATCGTAGAGAATGGCGCCATTCTGCTCTTCACGTAATATTTTCATAAGAGAGGCCTGATTCCCTTAAAAATAAGGTCAGGACAGGAGCTCGTCAACGAAGGCTGTTCCTTCCTCCCTGAGGGAGTGCGCCACAAGCGACGGGCCGTCCCTCAGCTCCCCAAGGGCTTCCAGAATGTGCTCCCTTGCGATGCCGTATTTCCCAAATTCTCCGTACGAAGCCGGGATGCCTGCCTTGCAGCAGGCCTTTTTCAGCTGCTCCGTGAGGCCCCGGGGCTCAGAGTGTTTTTCGTAGACAAAGACGCTCATCAGAGTCCCCGGCATTACGAGGAAGCCATGGGTCTGGATGGTGCTTGAATAGCGCTGCTGCCTTATTATCGTCTCGTAGAACCTGTGCTCGAAGTCGGCAGAGAGCTCCGGTGATCCGCGCCGGATCACCTCAAGAGATGAATCATGAAGATACGTTGCGAGCCGCACGAGGGCCGGGCGGTCGTAAGCGGTGAAGGAGTCCCTTATCCACCCGAGGGCATCAAAGGCAAGGGCGGCGTTCTCTCTCAGCCTTTCATAGGAGAGGTCCCCATGAGAATAGCCGTAATTGATGGAAGCACTCATATTCGCAAGGAGATCGCCGAGCCCCGACGCCGAGTATCTTTCAAGCTCATCGCGGGGTGTGCTCAATATGGTGCCCATGGGGATGATGGTTTTTTCAGGCGTCACTGTCTTCACCATGCGCTCTTCCTGGCGAGACCTGAGGATGCTTATATTCACGCTGATGCAGCTTGTGGAAAGTATGGTGGGAATGCCGAAAAAGGGTCTCCCCCCGGCAATGTACCTCCCCACATCAAGCGCGCTGCATCCCCCCAGGGCTATCACGCCTGTAAACCGGGAGCTGTCCACGTCATTAAAGTGAATCTCATGGTGGCTGTTGATGACTTTCACTGTAAAACCGGAAGCTTCGGCAAGGGGACCGTTGTGGCTGTCGGCCACAAGGAGCATTCCCTGGAGGGGGAATTCCGCGAGAAGGCCGGAAGCGGTCTTCTCAGAGATGACAAGCTCAGGAAGGTTCACTGTTCTTGCCTTTCTTTCTGTCCTTGAGTCTGAGAGCAAGGAAGAAGAGCTTATTCAGGGTGAACATCACTGCTGCCGATGCGACGATGGCGACATCCATGTCTCTCATGGAGAAGCCTGCAACGGCAATGAGCAGGGAGAGAGCCGCGTTGCGCATGCTGGTGGTGGCGGCGAGAATCTTCTTCATTTCCCCGTCGCGCCCCCCCAGGATCCACCCTATGGCCAGGGAGCCGAGGGTCAAGAGAACGATGACCAGGAGGGTCGCGTCGCCTACAAGATGGGTGGCTTTCTTCTTGATGACAAGAGTGATGAGCATTATTGCCAGGAAGGAGACGTCGGCTGTCAGGACAAGAGGCCTCCTGATCCTGTCGGAGAATGACGGCCACCGCCGGTAAATGACGCACCCGCAGAGGAGAGGGACCAGAAGGCCCAGGACAAGAAACAGCACAATCTGCAGGTAAGGGAGGGTCACAAGCATGGGGCAGGAGATGAGGACATGGATGAGGAGGGGAGTGAAAGCAAGGGCGGCCACGTTCAGAAGAAAAAGTATGCCGGCGGCGCTCGCAAGATGTGACCTGATCCTGCCTGTAAACTCTATGGCATTGAGTCCTCCAGGGGCGCATGCCATGAAGAGTATCCCCAGGGTGTTGTCCACCGAGAGCTGAAAGAGCCTTACAAGGAGGAGGCCCAGGCCTGGGACAAGCACAAGGTTCGCCAGGAGCACCCGTGCGCCGAGACGGTAGTCCTTAAGAGATGCGATTATCTGCCCGCCTGTGACGGTGATGCCGATGGAAAGCATCGCGGAGGCAAAAAAAATACAGGATAAGAGATCATACAGGTGCTCCACCGATCAGCCTCCTTCCCCATCAGGATAGAGAGTATTTCAACGTAAAGACTCCGGGAACCTTCAGGGCTCACTGAGGGATGGGGGTCATGCTCACCAGGCAGGCGGAATCTCGATGGTCTCCCGCAGGGTGGCAGGCGGGGGCGCCACGGGCGTGGCTTCATAAAATTTCTGGGGAGCAGGCGGGAGGGGCCTTCCATAGTTCTTCACGATGAGCTTCCCGCTCTCATAGACCTCCACGGCGGTAAATCCATAGTAAGTGCCTCCCTGGGGGTTCCAGCTATTCTCCAGGGGAGCGCCGCCGTTCCCCGTCATCACCTGCCACACCCCAAGGCCCCCGTCAAGCTTATGGGCGCTCCACATATGGTAGTGGCTCGCAAGGAAAAGCCTTACCTTGCTGTTCTCCTTCATCACCCTGGAAAGCCTTGCACCGAAGGGATAGTCCGGGGTGTTGATGATATCTGAGTAGGCGTAGGGATAGTCAGGCGGCGGCTCGATGGTCTTGTGGCTCAAGACCAGTATGGCCATCGTGGAGCTCTTCGCCTGAGCTTTCCTTATGTCATCCTCGATCCAGGTGATGGGGATCCATCCAAGGGTGGTGAGGCCAGTTTCCGGGTCCGTCGTGGTGTTCATGGTGTCGGAGTTGATGATGACGAAATGAAGCACTCCCCTGTCAAAGGAGTAGGTGAGGAGGCTCTCATCGAGCACGAGAAGGTCGGGATTCGCCCCCTGGGGTAAAGGCCCGTTTCCCCCGTATGTCGCGTAGTTGTTCTTCTGAAGCCATGCGGTCCAGGCTTGAAATGCCGGGGGATTGGGCGCTTCCGCATTCAGGGTGCCGTCATAGAAGACCACCTCGTGATTCCCCGTGAGAGGGACCAGGGGGATGAGGCGCGAGAGCTCCTGGGAGCGGTAAAAACTCTGCCAGGCATCGAGCTGCCCCGTGAGGGTCTCGCCGCTGTCCATGGCCTCGTTCATGACCAGGTCGCCTGAGAAAAAGAGCATTGAAGGTATGGCAGAGAGGCTCGAGATATCGGCGAGAGACTGGCGGAGCTGCGGGATATTGGCAGAGCTGGGGTTCGTGAGCATCGTCTGCTGCCACACCTGGTAGCCCACCTGGTTGTCACCGATGACGGCAAAAGAGAAAAAGGAGCTGTCTCCGCCTTGGCGGTACAAGGCCTGGTCTGTCCCCGCGCCTCCGCATCCCGCGGAGAGAAGTCCGATGAGGATCGCCGCAACAAACAACGAAGCCCTGGCTCTTCTTCTTTTCACATGCATCCGGCACTCCCTGGCACCTCTGACTTCAGTCCTTATAATGCTCCGCGACCTTCTCAATTTCCTCGAGGGACCTGTAAAATGCCTCCACCACCGCCGGGTCAAAATGGGAGCCCTTGCCCTTCTCGATGATGCTGAGGGTCTCTTCCATCGTGAAAGAGTCCTTGTAGGGCCTTTTTGACAGGAGGGCGTCAAAGACGTCGGCAAGGGCCGTGATGCGCCCCGCCAGGGGGATCTCCTCTTCCCTGAGGCCCTTGGGGTAGCCACTGCCGTCCCATTTCTCATGGTGGGTAAGGGCAATCATATCGGCAAGCTTGATGAGATCAGAATCAGAGCCTGCGAGGATCTGGGAGCCTATCACGGTATGCTTCTGCATTATCGTCATCTCATCGGAATCGAGCTTCCCCTTCTTGAGCAGGATCCCGTCAGGGATGCCGATTTTGCCCACATCGTGCATCGGCGAGGCATTGAGGATGGAATCGGCATAGCCCCTGTCGGTGCCCATCGCAAGGGCGATAATCTGGGAATAGTGGCCCACGCGGAGCACGTGGAAGCCTGTCTTCTCGTCCTTGAACTCCGCGGCCTTCGCGAGCTTGTAGATGGTTTCAAGCGATGACTGCTTGAGCCTGCTGAGGGCCTCGCGGAGCTGCTCCGTCCTCTTTGCCACCTCAACCTCCAGCATGTCCCTGTCGTCGCAGATTTTCTGCACAAGGTTCATATTCTCGAGGCTCAGCGAGAACATGCTGCAGAAAATGTCGGCCCACTGGGATTCCTCCTTGGTCCACTTTCTTATCTTTCGAGAGAAGAGCATGAGGGCTCCCACTGCCTTGTCCCTCCCCAGCAGAGGATACCAGAAAATCGAAGTGGACCCCGTGAGGGTGGCGAGAGGCTTGAAAATCGCCCGCCTGGAGCTTATGGAGACATCGGCAATCTGCAGGGGCTCCTTCAGCAGCATTCCTTCGGAGATGGTGATGCCGCTGATTGCAAGATCCTTTTTCAGCGCCGCTTCCACAGGGTGCTCACCGCCTGCGGCACCGAGCACCACGGCGGGAAGGAGAGATTTCTGCTCATCGGCATAAGTGTAGAAGACCAGCCCGTCAGTTTCGAAAAGCACCGTGATCTTCGCCAGGACCTTTTCAAGCATGCGGCTTCTCTCGAGGGAAGAGACATCAATAAAGGTGGAGAGCTCCTTTGAAGTGTTCCAGAGGGCCACGATGAAATTCAGCCTTGTGTCCAGAGTCTTGTAGAGCTCGGCGTTCTTGAGGGCCCTCGCCGCTTCATAGCTTACCTGCGACATGAACTCCTGGTTCAGGCCCCTGTAAGCATTCTTCTCCCTGTTCCACAGGCATATGCACCCGAAGATGTCATTATCAATGGCGACAGGGTAATAAAGGGCCGACTTCATATCTGCGGAGACATCCCTTGCGATGCGGGGGTCACGCTCCGTGTCATCGATGGTAATTGGCTGGTTTCTGCTGATGATAATTCCCGGGATATTGAGGGAGGGATCTTCAAGCTGGATCTTCCACTCATGCTCCATGCCGCCTTCAACGGCTGAGCAGTATATCTCGTTTTTCTCCCTGTCAGCGAGGAACACGCTCCCCGAGCTGAAGTTCACCACTCCCTTGAGGACATCGAGTATCTGCGATGCAATGAGGTCCGGCTCAAGGGTCTGCGTGAGGATCCTCGTTATCTTGAGGATCTTGTCCTTCTGGGCATTCCTGCTTTCCAGCGACTCCTTGGCGGTCTCCAGCACCTGCCTTGCCATCATGGACTCGTCTTTCATCTGTTCAAGATCCATGGTGGTCTTCTTCCGCCTTCGCAGCTCGCCGTCAAGCTCCCTGAACTCCCTCCTGCTCTCCTGGAAGAGGAAGCTTGAGACAAAGCCAAGGACTGTGTACGTGAGGACTCTTGAAATCAGGGCATGATCGAGGGCTTTCTCTATCGTGCCCGCATAGATAAGGGCCAGGATCGCGTCAGAGGCGATCATGAACAGCAGTATGATGACTCCCTCGGTAGTGCTGAAGTAGGCATTCGCCAACAGGAGGAGTATCGCAAAAAGATAGCCCTGGGGATGAAAAACCGTCGAGAAGCTTGAGATAAAGGCGATGATAATCACTGAGACCAGCGTGATGATAAGGAATATGGTGTGCTCAATCCTGGGGCGGATGGCCGGGAGGGCAAGAGTGCTGTTGACCGCTGCGCCGAAAGCCACCAGAAAGGCAATAAGAACCCAGTTCCCTCGCCCCTGGGGAGTCAGAAAGGCAAGGATACAGAGAATTACAAGGGAAGGCCACATGAAAAGCGAGAAGCGTCTTTTTACGAGATCAAAATTATCCATTTATGAGCCACACTTCCGGTTACTCTGCCAGTGAAATCTCCCTAAAAGACCTTACCCATGGATTAAGGGAAAGCGATGAAATTCCTCTATGAAATGCTTCTCCCGATTTCAGTGCTTGTGGGAAAGCCTTTTTATCCTGTCCGCCACAAGGCCCTTGAGGGTGATAAAGGCCGGGTCGTCGCGAAGAGGCTTGAGGAAGGGATCATGCTCCAGGAAGGGGAGGTTGAGAAGGCCCTTCTTAACCGACGATTCGATGAATTTGAGGGCTCCCTTCATCTCGCCGCGCAGGGCAAAGACATCGGCGGCTATACGCTCCGCTTCAGGCTCATAAGGGATCTTCAGCAGAAGCTCATCGGAGAAGGGGACCTCTGCAGGCGTTTCGGTGATCTGCCGGTAAAGGGAGAGCACGGCCTGCACCGCCAGGGGCAGATTATCAGAGTGGACCAGGTAATCCCTCATGATCCTTGCCTCTTCCATCTGCCCCATTGCCAGCTTGGCATAGAGCAGTATTGCATAGGAATAATGATTCCTCGGGTCGATCCTGAGAGCCCTGTCAAGGGCATCGGATGCTTCCATAAACCTCCCCTGGGAGATAAGGGAATAGCCGAGGAATGTGTAATGGGAGCTCCCCGCCGGGTCACGCTCAATGGCCTTGCGGGCCAGTTTTTCTGCCTCTTCGCAGTTTCCCGTGAAGATATGCACGTAAGAGAGCCAGGAGAGAGCCGTCACGTGGCTTGGCGAGATCCTGAGGGCTTCGCTGAGATTGGCATGGGCGGCGGAAAAATCCCCCCTGATCCTTGCGACGATGCTCAGCGACACGTAAGCGTCGGGGTTTGCCGGGTCAAGGGCGAGGGCCTTTTTCGCCTCCTCCTCGGCTTCCCCGAGAAGCTCCGCAGGGGCATGGGGAAGGAGGAGCCGGTAAAGATTGGCGAGTGAGGTGCTGAGTTTCGCATGGGCCGTGGCAAAGCCCGGTGCAAGCTCTATCACCTTCTGCAGATACTCGATGGCCTTCCTGATGTCATCGATGCGGAGTGTTCCCTGGAGGGACACGCCTTTGAAATAGAGCTCGCTTATGGCGGAATCCACAATGGGCAGAGCCACTCTCTCATCAAGGGACTCCATGGACTTGAAGTGCTTGTGGAGCTCCCCTACGATTGCATCGGAAATCTCGTCCTCCATGTCAAAGATGTCCTTCACCTTCACTTCAAAGCGGCCGTTCCACATCTGGAATCCGTCGCGGGTGTTCACCAGCTGCGCCACCACGCGGACTCTCTCTCCGCTGCGGCGGAGGCTCCCTTCCAGGGCCATGTCAACGTTGAGAGCCTGCCCTATCTCCTGGATGCTCATGGAATGGTTCCTGTAAAGCTTTGAAGTTGAGCGCGCGATTATCCTGAGCCTGCTGTTTCTGGAAAGATTCGCTATGATCTCGTCCACTATGCCGTCAGCGAAGATCTCATCATCAGGCGAGCAGGTGAGGGGGAGCACCACCAGGGAAGTTTCGGTGGCAATCCCCGGTATCTCGAGGCTCCCTCCCGTATAGGCGATGATATCGGTAAGGAACTCGCCGGCCTGGGCGTAGCGCTTCTGCCTGTCCTTCTGAAGGGCCTTCATGACGATTTTTGCAAGCTCGGGGGGCACGCCCTTGAGAGCGGGGGGGTTCAGGGAGATGATGGCCGAGAGAATGTGGCCCACGTTCTCACCTCCGAAGGGAGGTTCGCCTGCAAGCATCTCGTAGAGCACGGCGCCGAGGGAGAAGAGATCGCAGCGGCCGTCAACAGGATCGTTCTTAATCTGCTCGGGCGACATATAGCGCGGTGTTCCAACGATTCCTGACTGGGGCGTCACCTGGGCTTCTGTGGAGACCTGGAACTTGGCGAGGCCGAAATCCAGGATCTTCACATAGCCGTCTTTTCTTACCATAAGGTTCTCAGGCTTTATGTCCCTGTGGATGATGCCTGCCTGGTGGGCAGCCGAGAGGCCCAGGAGAGCCTGCTTGACGATATCAAGGGCTCTTTCACGGGTCACATCATGCCTGTTGATGAGGTCCCTCACGGTGACGCCCTCGATCAGTTCCATGGCGATAAAAAGCTGCTTTTCGTATTCGCCTGTCTCAAAAATCGTCACTATATTCGGATGATTCAAGACGCTTGCCACCTTGGCCTCCCTGAGAAAGCGGGCCCGCGTATCCTGGTCCGCCACCATGGAGTGGGGGAGAAGCTTGAGTGCCACAGGCCTCGCAAGGCCCCTGTCGATTGCCTTCCATACCTGGCCCATTCCCCCTGAGCCAAGCTGTTCCTCAAGCATGTAACTGGCTATGACATTCCTGTCAAGGGGCTGTGGCCCCGGCTGGAGCCTCGGGAGCTCGGGAGTCACCTGGTGGGATTTGAAGAGCCTTCTGTCTGACATCGGGAAGTCTCCTGGCACTTTCTTTCTTCTGGAATATTCTTTGCGGACCCCTCTTTTCCCTCGGGGTGAGAGAAAGTGCGGGGGCTCAGGGCACATTGAACCACTCCGTTTTCATCATATCGGTCCGTTGGTTCCCCCCATAGACAGTGATTATGATCCTGCACTTTGTGCCTGAAGGCGGCTTGTTCACCACGAGGGATCCCGTCACTCCCTGGCCCTGGGGCACCGAAAGGGGATTACTCCTTATCTCCGAGTAAGACTTGGCGCTCCCCTCGCATTCCATGGCCACATGAACGGTCACCTCGCCGCTCGTGGTGCCTTCATTGGTAATCCTGGGCTTTATCATGCACTGGCTTTCATTGAACAGGTATTGTGCATCCTTCACACGGAAGAGCGCCTTGGGAGAAAGGTGCACCACCTGGGCCTCGGCGGACCCGTAGCCTTCAGGTATCTGTCCCACCTGGAAATGCTCGCCGGTCGTTTCTATGTAAGCATATGAGATGCTGCCGTCGGTGAAAAGCCGGCTTTTGTAAGGGACGGAAAATGACGAGGGATCCTTCAGGGCAAGGCCCACGCCCATGTGCCGGGGGAACTGGATCATCACGGTGTTGCAGCCAAGAGCCATAAGAAGCGAGGACATAAGGATTGACGTATCCTCGCAGTCTCCTCCCTCGTCCATCAGGGTCTCGACGGGATAGCGGGGATATTCGTCATATCCTGTCGTGGTCTTGTCGGAGGTATATTTCAGGCTCTGAACAAAGGCGATGACGAGGTTGACCATATCCATCCTTGAGAAATTGTGGTCCCTGGCCGCGCCCTGGAATATTCCCGCAAGGTAGTTTATCGCGTCGTCATCAGAGGGGTCGGATACATAGACTGAATAGTCACCGTAAGTGCGTGGTTTTGTCTTGTACATCATGAGGCCGTCCCTGTTGGTTTCCAGCTGGCAGGTGAAATCGATGCCCTTGTAAGTCCACTTGTATTCCCTTTTTATGGCCTCGCTTCCCCCTTTTGCACTGCCCTGGGACTCGGCCTGGTGCCGCCTGCCATGGCTTTCAAACTCGACGGAGTCGCCAGACCGGGGCTCTGAGGAAGGGGAGCCAAGAGTCGTCACAGTATAATGCTTTCCTTTGGCCGAGATAATAACGGCGCGGGCAACGGCCTTGCCGGCCCTGGTTATTCGCACGATGTCGCCTGCAAGGAAATCAGGACCTTCAGTGCCTCTGGCGGAATAGGTGTCAATCTGGCCCGCAGCGGCCCCGGTGATGAGAGCCCGGGCTTCCTGGGCGAACACCGGGGACGAAATAAACAAGACGATAAAGAAAACCGATGCGGAAAAAAATGCCCTCATGGCTTATCTTCCCCATACTACAGCGCTGTATTTGAAAATTAGCCGCCACAGGCATCGAAACCTCTCTTCTTTTTGGGAAATTGATATGCTATAATAATGATGAAAAATTTTTCGAGGTCGCCGATGGATCACATCAATTCCACCAGCTCTTCCCTTTATGGCGCAGCGAAGCCTGCAACGCCAGTGCATGCCGCGGAAAAAGAAGCCTGCGTGAAGGATTCATTTGCGGGAAGCGTCCCGGAGCCTTCACTGCCGCAGCCGTCCTGCCTGAATAAGGCCTCTCTCTCTTCAGGACCCTCCCTCGCCGCCCATCTCAAGGATAAGGCAAGGAAGCTTCTCTATACCCTTACGGCTTACACTATGCTTACCGGGGCTACCATGGCAGGTGTCCCTGGAAGTATTGCCGCGGAAACCCTCAAAGAGGACCGGGAGCAGGGCAGGCCGGTGCTGGAGCACCTGGAAACCGTCACAGCCCCGGCCCCACAGGAGAAGAGAGAGCACCGCGGGGCTTCACAGGAGGAAAAAATCGGCGGAGAAAGCCTCGAAGAGATTGATTTTGAAAACGCCACAGGCCTTGAGTTTTCCCATACCAGGGGCGGCCCTTCGAAGGATTCCCGCGAGGGAAGCCTGTTCAGCATGGTGAAAAACGCCGATTACGAGAGCCAGGTGGGCGATTACAGGCTGAAGGTGGGCTATGTGGACTATAAGTTCTCCCTGAGGCCCAGGGTGAACCCGAAGCTCGAAGACGGGGAACTGGGCGTCAAGGCCAGGCTTTACGGGCAGGCAAAGTTTGATATTCTTAAAACAGAGCTTGCAAAGACCGAGCAGGTCGGCGAATGGACAAGGACCCATGGGCTCCGTGGCGGTCTCCAGGCCACTTACAAGCTCGGCTACCAGGGAGAATACAATACGGGGAGCACCAACTCGAACGAGGTCATCAACGACCTGGACGCCACAGTGAACCTGGCTGCCTTCGGGCGCTGGGAGCGGAGCCTATCGGGGAGCCGCCACCTCACTCTGGACGCCACGGCAGGCGTGGGCCATGATATCATGGAAAACCACACGGTGCCTTACGTGGCCTTCCGCCAGGAGCTCACCGGGAAGGATGGAGAGCTTGCCGGCATAAAGTATAACTGGACTGCAGAGGCGAAGGAGAAAATCGCTTACCACATCCAGGAACGCGAGCTTGACGCAGAGTATGAGGTCTTTGCCGGCGTGGAAAAGACATTTCCCATGAAAATCTTCGGGCACAGGATGGACACGACAGTCCGTGTGGGGCCCGGTGTGAAAGGCGATATAGAAAACCCTGTCGCATTTCACCCGCGGGCCGACGTGAAAGTGAAGTTCTGACCGCTCGGCTCATTCATCCCTTGGAATAAGCCTTCGATCCAGGGCTTCCATCAGGTGCTTTTCCACGGCAGGGGGTTCAAGAAACTCAACGACCACCCTGTATATTTTTTTCAGGAAATCCGGCCCGCCAGGCGGTGTGCTGTCCTTCTGGAAAAGTATTTTTCCTTTCACTGTGACAGGCGAAAGCTTTTCATGGACGGAGAATGAGAAGACCGCCTCGTCGGTGAGCGGGAAGGGGAAATCGCAGGTAAACTCCATCGCGGCGGGGCTTATGGAGAGCACATAGGGGAAAAACTTTTTCATGGTCCCTTCAGTGAGGATTTCACAATAGACAGGAGCCTGGAGGGAATAGGTCCTCTTCTTTTCCTCGTAAGTGTGGACCCATTCCAGGAGGTGCGGCACTTCGACGGAGTTATGGCCGGAATCTCCGAGGAACTCCAGGCCCATCTTGTAATTGCCCTTGCCGATCTCTCTTGCCCAGACGACCCTGGCATCAATCTCAAGGGGGGGCTCCAGCAGAAGCTTCATCCTGATGAGATTCTCTTCAGGGATGAAAATATCGGTCGTTATCTTCATGCCGTGGTCACTGATATCATTGATATGAAGATAAAACTGCCTCTGCCCGCTTCCATTCCCCTTGGCAAGCTCAGAGAGGACCATTCTCTTGACAAGAATAGCTTTCCGTCTGAATTTTCTTCTTTCCCTTGCGGGAGAGGGATCTGATGGTTCCTGTCGTTCCGCAGGAAAAAGTGTTGCTTCACTCGCGTCGCTCACGGCGTGATCCTCTTTCATATGAATTGGTGGTTCTGTTGCTGCTAGCGGCCGAAGAGGCGCTTCCAGATGGGCTTCCCTTCCTTGCCCTTGCCATCGGCACCCGCTCTGGCCTTGAAAAGGTCGATTATCTCCTGCATGTGGTGTTCCTGCGCCCAGTCCTGGGGAGTTTTCCCGTCAGAAGTGGCGGCGGCCGGAGAGGCGCCTTTCTCCAGCAGAAGCTCCGCTATCTCACGGTGGCCTTCCTTTGATGCCTCATGGAGCGGTGTTTTTCCATGCTTGTCCGCCAGGTTTGGATCGGCCCCCTTGTCAAGGAGGACTGAGACTGCCTCGCGGTGCCCTCTCTGGACCGCCGAGATAAGAGGGGTGTCGCCGATGCCCCCTGACGCGTGGGAATCTGTCATGGCTCCCTTGCTGATAAGGAGCTGCGCCACCGACGCATGGCCTTCAAGGGCAGCGCTGTGAAGAGGCGAATACCCCTCGTTGTCGATGACGTCAAGCACGGCTCCCTTGGAGAGAAGGAACTGGGCCATGGGAGTGTGGCCCTTCAATGCCGCGTAATGAAGGGGCCTTTTCCCCTGGTCATCGGGGTTGTTGATGTCTATCCCCTTGGCGAGGTAAAGCTCGACAGTGTCAAAATCATCGCGGGAGATGGCATCAAATATATCGCCGAAGGCGCCCTGGGACCTGAGGTATTCCACTGTATCGCTGAAGCCTTTCGAGAGGGCCATGGCCAGGGGCGTCAGTATCTCCGCATTGAAGGCATTCTTATCGGCGCCGCGCTCCACAAGAAGCTTCGCCGCCTCGGTCTTGCCGGAAACGGCAGCGATGTGAAGGGGGGTGCAGCCGTCCTTGTCAAGAGGCTCCAGTGGGGCTCCCAGGTCCAGCAGCATCCTGCAGACCTCAGGGTGGCCGAATTTTGCCGCCTCATGGAGGGGCACCCTTCCGAAGAGCGATGACTTGAACTGCAGGAGCTTGGGATTCTTCTTTACCATGCGCTCGACGACCTGGGGCTTGTTCTGCTCCACGGCGTCAAAAATGTCTTCAACATTAAAGTCCATAGAGACACCTCCTGAAAGGGAACCAGGACCTTGCCCCCCATGTCCCCGGGATAATGAATACCTGCCACAGATAGTTTCTCCAGCCTCATTCAAGTTTCCTGGATACCCTGATAAAATCTGCCCGGGCTTCCAGGTCAGGGGGAGGACATGTCAGAACCTGTCCACGTGCCCCTCGTGCTCTATATGGATCGAGATCTTCCCGAACTCTTCATCCATGCTTTTCCTGAGGGCGTCCTCAACCTTAATCGAGGTCTCATGGCCGTCGATCACCAGGCTGCTCCGGGGCACGATAAGATCGAGGTGAACCTCCCATTTCCCCTTCAGGCGGTGCACATGGACCTCATGGAGACCTACGACGCCCTGAATGCAGGTGACAATCTCCTTGATTTTCTCCCTGAGCTCGAGCTCCCCGGGAAGGATCTTGGCGCTCTTCTTCTTCTCCCTCTGGGCTTCGCTGCAGGACTGGCTGCATTCGTCGCATGACCCCGAGCATGGCTCGATATGGATGGTGATGTTCGAGCCGGGAAGCTTGTCATTGATGCACTTTTCAATCCTCCTGGTGAGGTCATGGGAGTCTTTCACATCCATCTTCTCGCTCACAAGGGCGTGAAAGTCAATGAACTTGTCCTTCCCTGAACGCCTTGAACGCAGGTGGTGGTAGCCGATGAGCTCGGGAGCTCCCTCGATTATATCGACTATGTGGTTTTCCTCCTCGGCCGTGAGGCGGGTGTCCACAAGGTCCCTGATGGTTTTCCTGGTGAGCTGGATGGCGATAAAGCCGATATAGAGCGCCACTAGAATGGCCACTATGGGGTCAAGAACAGTTATTCCTGTAAAATGAATAAGCACCAGGCCTCCCATGACGCCGAAAGAGGTATAGACATCGGTGCGCAGGTGCTCAGCGTCGGCCTCAAGGGCCATTGATCCTGTCTTCCTGGCCACTCTGAAGAGATAGAGGGAGACTCCGATATTCACCACCGTGGAAAAACCCATCACAAAGACGCCGAGGCCTATTTGCTCAATCTCGCCGCCGTGGATCAGCTTTCCGACAGCCTCATGAATGATGAATACCGCGGCAAAGAATATGAGGAGCGCTTCGATAACGCCTGAGATGTTCTCAACCTTTCCATGGCCGAAAGGATGCTCGTCATCGGCGGGCTTTCTCACTTCCCGCACCGAGAAGAAGGCGATGATGGAGGCGAGGAGATCGTTGGCCGAGTGGGCTGCCTCCGATATGATGCTGACAGAGCCGGTGACAAACCCGATGACGATCTTTGAGAGCACCAATGTAGTGTTTGAGGCCACCGACACGGCGGCCGCATTCATCTTCTCATCCCATTTCTCCGAAGCCTTTTCGTTCATCTTACCATCACGCGACAGGCAGAAACCTCGAGACAGAGGGTAACCACAGGGTCTAGAATTTCTCCGGCCTGCTGAATATTCCTCCACTCTGAAGGGCACTCGGGGAGAATTTAGCCGCCTACCTTACAATGCCATGCTTTTTGAAAAGGGCAAGCACTTCCCTGTGGCCTGCTTTCTCCGCAAGGCGGCGGGGCCTTCTCCCGTCACTGTCCTTGATGGTGGAGTCGGCGCCCCTTGCGAGGAGCTGCTCCGCCATGGGGGCATTCCCCCTGGCAGCGGCATAATGGAGGGCAGTCCTGCCGTCAAGGTCCCTGTCATCGAGAGATGCTCCTTTCCTGAGGAGCACCCCCGCAGACGAGAGGCAGCCCCTCGAAGCTGCCCGGTGAAGAGGCGTCCTTCCATGGGAGTCCCTGGCATTCAAATCGGCGCCTCTCTCGATCAGAAGCTCGATCATCCCTTCATCATCCTCAATGACTGCGGCATGGAGGGCCGTAGCACCATCACGGCCTTTTGAGGCAAGGTGCTCTGCATATCCTGAGAGATCCCTCAGAGCCCGGTAATCATGCTTCCCAATAGCTTCAAATATCGTTTCGCACCCCTTCCATGGGGCGCCGCGGGATATGAGCTCACCTTCAGCCTCTGCATGGCCCCTGGCTGCGGCAGCCCTGAGGGGATCGACGTAATGTGCATCCTGCTCCTCCAGGGAAGCTCCATATTCGGCGAGAAGGGCCACAAGATCCCTGTGCCCTCCCTGCGAAGCCATATGAAGGGCCGTGAAGCCATGGGCGTCCTTTTCATCGGGAGAGGCCCCCCCCTCAAGCAGAACTCTTACCGCGTCGAGGTGGTCTCCCATGACTGCGTACATGAGGGGCGTCATTTTCCTCCTGTCGGCGGCATTCACAGGGGCTCCCCGCACCAGGAGAAGCGCAGCAATCTCCGTATTGCCGTTCAGGGCCGCAATATGGAGCGCCGTAAGGCCCTCGCTGTCGCAGCCTCCAAGGGACGGGCAGCTCTCCAGGGCTTTCTTCACCTCGTCAATATCGTTGAGCTTCACTGCTCTGAGCACCGGCGCTCCTCCTACTGTGTATTAAAGGGGACGGGCTGGCTGAAGCCTTCCACGTCGGGGTTGTAATATTCATAAGCCCGCGACGGTGGGCTCTGGGCCTTAATGGGATACTTGGCCACAAGGGTGTAGCTGAGCTGCTTAGTCTGGCCTGGATTCAGATTCCCGAGGTAGATGATGATCTGGCGCCCCGCGAGCTCATAGCGATCTATGAGCTTTTTTTCCACGAGCACGTCAAGGTCCTCGCCGTTCACAAGAAATCCCGGCGGGATGCCCAGGTCCAGGATAATCATGGGAGCCACCGCGGGGAGGTTGTTCCTCAGGGCCACCGTCGCCTTCACGGTGTCGGTGGCCCTGAGGGTGGTCCTGTCATAGGAGAGCTTTATGGAGAGGGGCTCATTCCTCTTCTCGCCGGCCTTCCAGGGGACAAAATGGCTTCCCACGACCTGGTACATCGAGGCGAGCTGCCCCGAGGCCACGAGCTCCACTTTATTTTCACCGGGCTTCGCGTATTTCGTGAGATCGACGAGGCGGAGCACATCTGACTGCTCCTCGCTTATCGAGAGATGGCTCACCCTGCTCCCGTTGACCAGCACGTCCACCTCGCCTGACCCCTTCCCCTGGGGAGTCATCGATGCGAGGGACAGTGTCCTCAGGGCCTGCACCGTGGGCTGCGTGGTGTACCATGTGCCGTTGGGATCCTTTGCTTTCACAAGGTAGGTGAGGGCGCCCTTCACCATCTCTGGATGGCTCTTTGAGAGAAGCATAGCCCTGGCGGCGAGAGCCGTCGTCTCCACGGAGGCCATGTTCCCCGAGCAGTAAGAGAGGGTAGGGGAGTTCGTGCTCCAGCATACTGCATCACCGTCAGCCTTCTTCATCGATTCAAGCTTTGAGAACAGTTCCTGGAGCTCGCCGCAGTCAGGCTCGGAAAGCGCAAGGGCGTTGGCAATGAGGGCTATGAGGTAAGGGTCCTGGGTGTTTTTTGCCGCGGCCTTGAGGTAGGCGATGGTCCTGGAAAGGCCCGGAGCGCCCTTGTTCCCCGCCTCAAGGAGGGCCATCGCCACGTAGGAAGTGACCCTCAGGTCATTCTGGTATGACCCGTCGGGGCTTTCCTGGGAGCTGAGCCACTGTGTGGTCCGCTCAATGACCTTCTCATCGACATCGTTGACTGCCCTCATGTCGCTGAATTCCATCAGGCCGTAAGCGCTGAGCCAGATACTGGCGGGGGGCTGCCCGTAAAGCGAGAAGCCGCCGCCGGGAACCTCGAAGGTGAGAAGCCTCTGGTAGCCGGCGCTCACGCATCCCCTGGCCTTGACCTCGATCTCGGGAGTGATCTTGCCCGTCTTTTTCATGTAATCAAGGGCTAGAAGGTTGGGATAGACCGTTGATGAGGTCTGCTCAAAGCAGCCATGGGGCATGACAAATATCTTCTCGAGCCCTTCCACGACTGAGCTGAACACGCCGGGATAGACCTTGACGTACATTTTTTCCGACCCGGCCACGGCAGAGGGCGGGATTGAGATGCTGCACTTTGCCCCGTCCTTGAGCCACCCGCTGTCGCTCTTGACGACCTCTTTGCCCGAGGGGACGATCTCAAGGGTTTTCCTGATGGCATCGGAGAGCTTCGTGCCCCGTGCCGTCACCGTTATCTGCGCCATGCCGGGAGAGCGGGCCCTTATCCTGAAATGGGCTACCGAGACGCTGCCCGCCTTAGGCTCCACGATCTGAGCAGGCTCCGAGAGGAGCTCCACGCTGCCGGCGGACTCAAGCCTCAGCGATACTGCCTGGGCGGTGCCCAGGTAATTGTAGATGGCCACGGGGAGGGACGCTTCATCACCCTGCGTGAGAGCCACGGGCAGATCGAGATCGACAAAGAAATCCTGGAAGACCCTGATGGGGTGATCGGCTGAGCCCAGGAGCCCGTTGAGGGACGAGGCGAAGGCCGAGAGGCGCCATGAGGTGATGGAGTCCGCCATGGTGACCTTGATGGCGGCCCTGCCCTTCTCGTCGGTGATGACCTGGGGATTGAAGTAGAGCGTCTCGGGGAAATACTGGCGGAGGTAAGGCTCGGCGCTCCCGCTGCCGCCTGAGACACCCTTTTCCTTATCAGCCATGGCCGCCGAGGGAAGCACTGACTTTTCAACCGATGAGAGCGACTGGGCCCTGAAGGAGCCTCCCGCGTCAATGAGGCCGCCTCCTCCACCGGCTGGACCCAATGATTCATTGACACTCGAGGCCGGCATGTCCACCGGACCTCCTCTCTGGCCGCCCCCTCCCCGCGCACGGAGGAAATTCGGCACCATGAAGGCTGCCACCGCGGCAAAGGCCACCAGGAGCAGGATCACCATCACCAGGCGCAGGAACGGCGAGGTCTTCCTCTCAGGATCGCCTGTATAAACTCCTATGGTAAAGACCAGCAGCACCAGAAGCGAGAAAACGCCTATGATATCAAGGATGAAAAGGTTCTGGGCGTCAAATGAGGGCTGGAAATTCGTATGGAAAAGCTCATTGGACATGAGAATCAGGAAGAGGAGGAACAGGGCCCCCAGGTAAACCATCATCGCGATTATGGTGAGCCTGAGCGCCGGGAGGCGCATCACGCCCTCGTGGCGGAGCGCCTGGATCATGAACACGAAATAGGCGATGAAGACCAGGAGCTCTGCCGTGATGATGAAGAGAGGCAGCTTCTGCTCCACCTGGTAAGGAATGTTCATGTTGAGCATGTCGTCAAGGATCTTCATGGTGAACACGGCAAGCACGGGGATGATAAGCATGACCCAGGGCGTCAGCGCCATTGCAAGGACATCGCCATGGGCCTGGGGATCGGTCTTCGCGTTGACGAAAAGCTCCCTGTTCTTCATCTTGCGGAAGGTGTGGACCACCGTGAGGATCAGCACAAGGCACGGCACCAGGAGGAGCACCAGGAAGATGACCTTGAAGGCCTTTGTTCCCAGCGAGTCGATGATTTTCTGCTTCTTGATCCGGAGCTCTTCAAGCTTTTTCTGGTAGGTATTCACATTTACGGCGTACAGCTCGCCCACGTCGGCACCGGCGAAGGCAATCTTTACTTTCTCATCGTCCAGAGGCCTGCCGGCGTTGATATTCTCCTTCAGATCGCTTACGAAATGCTCGCAAAGCTCGTAGCGGGGCTTTGCAAGCTGCTCCTCGAGGAAGAAGTACACCTTTTCCAGCCCTGCTGATGCCTCCTGGAGGGCGAAGACGCTCTCGTCAACGATGGAGATGCCGAGGGCCGCCGCCTGGGGGCTTCCCGAGGCATCGGATACCGTCATCTCTATCGTTGCATCCTCGCCGGGCCGGTAAGTGCCCTTGCCGGCGGCGACGCGCACGAGGAGGTCGCTGCTTTCGCGGACTATGACTTTCCGCGTATCACGGAGCAGGGAAGCTGACTGGAAGGAATAGGCGTTGATGGTGAGGGTGCCTCTCATGTCAGGCGTGGTGTCAATCTTGAAAAAGGCTTTCCCCTGGGAGACCTCGCCCGACCTTGTAAGGATGAGCTGTTTCCCCTTCAGAATGTCAAGATAAACTGTCTTGTCCGACGAAGGAGCGATAACCTCTATCCCGAGTGTCTCTCCTATGCGGTAAATAGCCTTTTCTGTCCTGATAAGGGGGCTTCCCGCCGGCCTCTCATCGGGCTTGAGAGTTGCTGCCACGGTGGCGCCCTTGCTGTCGCGGGCATTGACTTCAATCAGGTCATTGCCCGAAGGAACGAAGGCAAAGGAGGCAAATCCCGAAGTGCCCGTTTTCAAAGAAAAATCCTTCCCCTGGGCCTTCACGGAGAGGGTGGCCCGGGCAGGCGAGCCGTCGGGGTAAGAGGCGAGGAGGTAGACGGTGTTCTCGACGCCCGGCACAAGGGCACCGGCCTCGGGAACAGCCTGGACAAGCAGGGACTCGCGGGCAATGGTGACTGTCGAGCTGACGGAGTCTTTGTGCTGCGCCTTGTCGATGGCTGTGGCCTCGATGAAGAGCAGGGCCTTTCCTTTCTGGAGAGGAGTCCCGGCAAAGTAAGGGGGAAGCTTGGTGCTGAAGGAGTAAGTGCCGTGTGCGTCGGCGGTGCCCTCTATCTTGGCAATCCTCGCCCTGGCGACATCAGCCGTCGAGAGATCGACCCATATCTTGGCTCCTGCCGCGGGCTTTCCGAAGAAATAGCGCACGCAGACGGTGCCCCTGATGACATCGGAGGGCTTGTAGAAGGTCCTGTCCGTGGTGAGGGCCACCTTGTACTTGGGAAGGACATACTTCTTCACCTCTACGGTCCTCTCGGCCTTGTCCTGGCCCATGGAGGCCTTGAGGGCATAATTTCCCACGTTGACGAGCTCTGCCAGGGTGAAGTCTGCCGAGGCGATGCCGTATTGAGAGGTGTCGCCTGTCTTCTTGAAGACCTTGTTCCCCTTGCCGTCGTACGCCTCGATGGTGAACTTCCCCGTGACAGGCTTGAGGCTTGTGTTGGAGAGGGCCAGGAGCCTTATGTGCATGGTCTCGCCCGGCTTGTAAATCGGCTTGTCACTCGAGAGATAGAGCCTGTTCGCCGACTTTATGATGAAGGAGCTCTCCAGGCGGTCGGAGCCCTTTGAGGAAGTCGCCGTGACAAGGAGCTTCGCCTTTTCGGCAGCCGTGTCGTCAGGCACCTTGAAGTCTGCCTGGATGGTGCCGTTCCTGTCGGTGACTCCCTCGAAGACGGTGACAGTCTTGCTGCCCTCCAGCGCCATGACGATCTTCACCTTTGCATTGGCGACAGGCCTGTTCCCGGGATGGCCCAGCACAATGAGTCGGCATGAGCCCCTTCCCCCCCTGACCATCTCATCGGACATGAAGATCCGCGTCTCCTGGTTCCCCGCAAATTTCTCCATGTTGGTCACATAGACGATACCGAAAAAAACAAAGAGAAGAAAGAGAAAAATCCCGATGAGAAATGAGTGCTTTGTCGAAGCTTTCTGACTGTTCTCCATATAAGTCCCCCCTGCAAAAATAGTAAGGCTTCCCGGTCTCTAGTCGTCCTGCGAGGATAAATATTGCCGTTTCTTTCTCAATGAATTCGGGAACCTCTCCTCCCACTCCTCCGGGTCAATCCCCGCTGAAGGGTATGGCCCGAAGCGCAGCGAAAGAGTGGAGACCCGGAGAAACCCGGGCCCCAAAAGATGAAAGGAGTGTCTTCATGAAAGTAGTAGCTTTCAATGGCAGCGCAAGGAAAGACGGCAATACGGCCCTCATGATCCGCCAGGTATTCAGTGAGCTTGAAAAGGAAGGAATTGAGACGGAGCTCGTGCCTCTTGCCGGCGAGCGCCTGAGGGGCTGCATCGCCTGCTACCAGTGCTTCAAGAGGAGAGACAGGCGGTGCGCCCTCGATGATGATATCATCAATGAATGCATAGGGAAGATGACGGCCGCCGAGGGGATTATCCTCGCGTCACCCACCTATTTTGCCAACGTATCCACCGAGATCAAGGCCCTCATCGACAGGGCAGGGATGACCGCCAAGGCCAATGATGACATGCTCCAGAGGAAAGTGGGGGCGGCAGTGGTGGCAGTCCGCCGCGGCGGGGCAATCCATGTCTTCAACTCCATAAATCATTTCTTTTTTATCGGCCAGATGGTAGTCCCGGGCTCCATATACTGGAACATGGGCATCGGCATGCATAAAGGTGATGTGGAGGGTGACGATGAAGGCATGAGGACCATGAGGATCCTCGGTATCAACATGGCCTGGCTTTTGAAAAAGCTCCATGTCTGAAGGCTTCTGCGGCTCAAAATGAGCCTTCAATACCGGTTATCCGCTCCGAGGCAATCTGGGATGCCTCGGAGCCCGGCCACTTCCTCACGATGCTTTTGAGGCATTCCACGGCCCTGTCAGGAAGATCAAGCTTGCTGAAATACAAATCTGCCATCCTGTTGTAGATGCTTATGGCGATAGGATCCTTTCCCGCCTTCTCTGCAGCCTTGCCAAACTCCTCAACGGCTTTTTGATGCTCGTGCAGATTGACGGCATAGATCTCGGCGATTTCAAGGTATATCTGGAAATCATCAGGATGGGCCTTGAGAAGCTTTCGGTAAGAGTCTATGGCCTCCCTGTAGTTCTGGTTGTGGAGGTGGCGCATGGCAGCCTCGACATGACTTGCAGAATCACTGTACCTGTGCTTCTGGAAATACTCCTTCACCGTCATCATCTGCGTGAAGAAATTGGAGCAGAACACGGCAAAAAGTGATGCCACCGGCATTGCCGCAATGACTATGAGGGGAAAGTTCATCAGGTCGTTCTTGATGAATGCCATGAGCTGGGCGATAAAGGCTCCAAATATGGCGATGTAGAGAAGTCCCATAAGAAGCGAGGCATTCTCGTGATCGGCATAATAGCGCTTGAAATAAACGGCGCCGAAGGCCAGCAGGACAAGGTAGGTGATCCCGCAGGTGACGGGATGGTAAAGCACCTGCTCCACAGGACTCATGAACGGGGTACCCCGAAAGTTTTGCTCATATTATTCTTATTCGACAGGGAATGGCTTTTTCTTGCCTCGTCACGAAGGGATAAGGGAGGGGGGCTTCCCTTCGGAGGGGGAGCACCCGGAGGCAAAGAATTTCTCTCAAAGCTCCTTTTTACAGGCAGGTGAACCAGAGAAGGTGAATTCCCATTGATGTCTAATTTCTAGTGGTTCTGAATCTGAAGCAGCAGAGATAAAGGGGGAGCGACTCTATGAATAAATGGCTGCACAATATGGCAACAGTTCTGCTCATTACGGCATGCTGCCTTACAATGGCACTGTGTCCCGCCTATGGACAGAACCATCTCACCTTTGATGACGTCCTCGCCGTGATGGAGACGACGAAAAGCGAGTTTTACCGCCCCATTGACGGTAAGGACCTCGTGGCGCCATTTCTGAAGGGGATGCGCGAAGCCGCTGTCAACATGGGATTTGACGATCTCCTCTCCGGCATTGCCGTCACCGGCACCATCAAGAATGATGTCAGCGCCATAAAGGCTGCTCTTGAGAACGCGCAGCTCTCCCCCCGGGCCATGAATCACATATTGATTCATGGGCTGAGCACCATGCTTTCATCGCTTGGCGACGAAGGCACCAAGATCGAGCGCCCCGAGCGCCATTACATTTCACTGAAGGAGATGGGCTATGACAAGGGCGGCGCGGGGTTCTTCCTGGACGACAAGAAGGATGAAATGGGGCGCTTTCCAGTCATCGAAACCCTTCCAGGCTTTTCTGCCGAAAAATCGGGAGTACAGACCGGGGACAGGATTGAGAGGATAGACTATTACCCGGTGAAAGACCTCACGTACAAGCAGATTGCCGACCTGATCCGCGGGCCCATCGGCACCGAGGTGAGCATCACCTTCTCAAGGCCGGGCGAAAAAAAGCCGAGGACCATAAAGATAAGCAGGAAATGGCTTGCGCCGAATTTCAAGTCCATTGATACCGAGCTTATGGAGGGCTCCATACTGTATATAAGGGTAAAGTTCCTGGGAGAGAACCTCCCTATCGAGCTTTCAGAGGTCCTGAAGCAGCACGAGGCAAAGGGGGCGAAAAAAGTCATCCTTGATCTCAGGAGCAACGGGGGCACCATGGAAGGAGCAGTGGAACTGGCAGGGAGCTATCTGCCCAAGGGCACCATCCTTTACAGCAAGGTGAACAGGAAGGTGAAGGAAGTGTTCCGATCCCTCGGCGAGCCCCAGAAGACTTTCCCCATGGCCATTCTTTTGAATGAAAAGAGCGGGAGCCCCTCCATTCTCGTCGGGGGCATACTCCAGGACTACCAGAAGGCCCTGATCGTGGGAGCTCAGCCCGAGTGGCATGAAACAGTCGATGAGACCCATACCCTTCCCAACGGGTGCTACTACACGGTAACGACGGGGTACTACATCCTGCCCAAGGGCAGGACGCTCATCAATGCGAACGGCATAAAGCCTGATTTCACCGTCAGTCAGAGTCCTTTGGTCCGTTACCGCCACGGTGAAGACCGGCAGCTCCAGAAAGCCCTGGAAGTGCTGAAAAAAAATTAGGAGAGAATGATGAACCTCCAGGAAAGCGAATCTGCCTCTTCTCCGAAGCTCTGCCCCAAGGTGATCATCGAGGGGGCCCGCCTTACCCTCAAGACCGAAATAGCCTTTGAGCTCTCCGAGAACTCCCATTTCGTGGGGCAGCGCAAGTACCGCTACCATTCGCCGATCATTTCCGCTGAGTGGACAGCCTTCACCGATTTCCCCGGCGGCAGAGGCCTGATAAATTTTGAGCCCCACGAGGAAGAGCGGGCCCTGGAAACCTACCATATCTGGGAGAGGCTCTTTGAGCTCCTCCGCTACTATTCCTGGATAGTGGACCGCTTTCACCTCTCAACAAGAATGTACCAGATGAGAACGTACGGCAGGGACTACGACTTTTCCTGGCTGGAGAAGAGCCTGTGCTCCCTCGGGTTTCACCTGGTGTTCTGTACCAGGGATGCCCCTTCATTCGAGGAGATAAAGAGGCTCCGGAGCATCAAGTCGGGGGGGCCTGAGCAGTATTACCAACTGGAGACCTTTCTCGATGAGCAGAGCTTTATGAAAAGGCTCGTGGCGGAATCTGCTCTGCCTCTTCTCGAGCTTGACGTGTCGGATAATGACGCAAAAAGGGCTGCCGGGAAGATAGTTGAGTGGATGGACCGCACGGGGGGCCTCAGGACTCCCTGAAGACAAGCATGAAAAGAGGTAGTGAGAATGAGTGAAAAGATCCGCGTGGCAGTGTTGTTTGGCGGCGCATCGGGCGAGCACGAGGTGTCCCTGGTCTCTGCGGCATCAATAATGGATGCCCTCAGCAAGGAAAAGTACGAGACACTGCCGGTGGGCATCACGAAGGAGGGCCGGTGGTTCACTGGGGGCGATCCCCTGCAGATCCTGAGAATGGGCGAGTCTGACGGGGTCACTGAAAGGGCCTTCATGTCGCCTGATCCCGCAATGAAGGGGATAGTAGTGCTCAGGGAGGCCGGGGGCAATGAGCTTGCCTTTGACAGATTCATCCCTGTTGACGTGATATTTCCCGTGCTCCATGGGCCCTTCGGTGAGGACGGCACTGTCCAGGGCCTCTTCGAGCTCTCGCGCATTCCCTACGTGGGCGCCGGCGTGCTTGCCTCATCGTGCGGCATGGACAAGATCGTGATGAAAAAGCTCTTCCGTGAGGCGGGCCTCCCTGTCGCGGAAGGGGTGGCCTTCACCAGAAACGAGTGGAAGGAGAGAGGCATCGAGATCATGGTAAGGCTTGAAGAGGAGCTGGGCTATGACTTCTTCATCAAGCCGGCAAACCTTGGCTCAAGCGTGGGCATCTCGAAGGCCCACAACAGGGAGGAACTCACCAGGGGCATCGATGAGGCCTGCACCTTTGATTTCAGGGTCCTCGTGGAGAAGGCGGTCCCCCTGGCCCGCGAGGTCGAGTGCAGCGTCCTCGGGAACGAATCGCCCCTCGCATCGGTCCCCGGCGAGATCATCCCCTGCAACGAGTTCTATGACTACGAGGCCAAGTATATCGCGGGCAAATCCCAGACCCTCGCGCCGGCAGACCTGCCGGCGGAGGTCTCAGAGAAGATAAGGGATCTCTCGGTGAGGGCCTTCAAGGCCCTGCAGTGCGAGGGGATGGCCCGGGTGGACTTTCTGGTCGAGAAGCTCTCGCACAGGATTTGCCTGAACGAGCTCAACACGATCCCCGGCTTCACCTCCATCAGCATGTACCCCAAGCTCTGGGCGGCATCGGGCGTCTGCTACCCCGACCTGATTGACAGGCTCATCAATCTCGCCTTCGAGAGAACGGCGGAGAAGGAGAAGACCCTCACGTCAATGGCGCTTGAGAGCGACTGGTATAAGAAATAGCGCTGTATAGAGAGGCCAGGGGCAATTCTCCTCTTCAGCAAACATTTTGAGATTGTCTCTACAGGTGTACCGGAACACAGACAATCTCTGTTTGCCGGGAGAATTGCCCCTGGCCTTCTCTCCAGTTACTTCACTTTTACGGAGAAGACGTAGGGGATGGACCTGTTTCCGTCCTTGTCCCAGGCGCTCACGATGAAGCGGTGCTGGGTGCCGGGGAGCTTGATGGGAAAGCCATAGTGGAGCTTGAAGAAGCCGTTCTCATCAGCCATCACCTCGATGGCGCCCTGGGCGCCCGAGGGCACATTGGTGCCGAAGCTCCCCATGAAGCCTGTCTGGGGGGCAATGGAAACCTTGGCCCCCGGCCGCGTCTTTCCCTCGATATCAAAATAGCTGTCCACCTTTGAGTCATTGAGAGGTTTCATTATACGGACCTTGAAGAAATAGCCTGCTATTTTCACAGGCTTCTCAGCCTCATAGTCAGTGGCGCTCCCCTCCCTGGAGGTAAACCTGGCGGTGATTTTCTCGTTCTTGAGAGTATCGTCACGGCTGACCCTGTATTTTCCTTTGTAGAGCCCCGTTGACTCCTCCTCCATGGCAATACCCTGTTTCAGCGAGCCGATGCTGAAAGAGGCCTTACCCCCGGGCTCGGCCTTCAGGCTCACCTCGAGCATGTCGCCCTCAAAGAGGGTGTCAGCGGCATTATGAGTGAGACCGCTCTTCACCGTCTCCTTTGTCTTTATGGTAAAAGACCACTCATACCTGAGGGGATCGCCTTCGCCCCTGTCATAGAGAACCCTGATGGTATTGGTGCCTTCAGGGAAGCGGAATGAAGGCTCCAATGAGACCGACTGGGGAAGGGAGAGGCATTTCCACGAGACATCCTTGTCGTTGAGAAAGACTTTCAGCTTCCCGGGATTGAGCTCTTCCTTTTTGGCAAGGGTGAAATAGATATACACCGTGGGCTTTTCCTCTTCCACGACGGCGCCGGGGGCCGGCGTAACCCTGTTTATCTCAATGGCTCCCGCACCGCCTGCAGTAGAGAGGAGAAAAATGACCGCGACCAGTAAAAGCAGGAGAACTCTTCCCAGGTGATTACGGCTTCCGCCGCTTCTGCCGTGCATGAATCCCACCATTTCCCCCTCCCTTCCTGCTCCTGGCTCCTCATTTGTTACCCTTGCAGAAAGACCGATATTCCAAGAATTCATCCTTGTCAATGGTGAAATCCTTCATGGCGCTCTGGAAATCCCGAGCGGCAATAGCCTGTCGCTCTGCAGGAACAAAAGAAGTGCTGTAGAATCATGATAAAATCTTTTTGCTTGCCAGGATTATCACCTGGAACCCGTCATGACGAGAGATGGGTCACCCTTTGTCCCCGGATTTCTCGAAATATGGGCACTTAATATGAAATATCCTCAGAAGGAGTTGAACAATGGAGAAAAGGGTAGTGATTACGGGAATCGGCCTCCTTTCCTGCGTGGGAAACTCTCTCCCCGCGTTCTGGGATGCCATAGTAAACGGCAAATCAGGGATCGATATCATAAAAAGCTTCGACGTGACAAATTTTGACGTGAGAATAGGCGGCGAAGTCCGGGATTTCAGCCCGGAAGAGCATATCAGCAGAAAAGATCTCCGCAAGATGGACCGGTATCTCCAGTTTGCAGTCCTTGCAGCGAAATATGCCATAGATGATTCAAAGCTGATCATCGATGACGGCAACCGCGAGGATATTGGTGTCTGTATAGGCTCGGGAATAGGGGGCATGCATACCCTGGAGGAGCAGCATTCCATCCTGCTGGATAAAGGCCCCGACAAGGTAAGCCCCTTCTTTATCCCCATGCTGATCTCAAACATGGCATCAGGCCATGTGGGTATCCGCCACGGGATAAAAGGGCCCAACCTGAGCATCGTGACGGCCTGCGCCACCGCCGCCCATTCCATCGGGGAATCGTGGCATATAATAAAGCGGGGCGATGCGAACGCCATGATAGTCGGCGGCTCTGAAGCCACCATCTCCAAGCTCGCCTTTGCAGGCTTTGCCAACATGAAAGCCACTTCCACGAGGAACGACGAGCCGGCAAAGGCATCGAGGCCCTTTGACGCGAAGAGAAACGGCTTCGTGATGGCCGAGGGTGCAGGCGTTTTTGTCCTTGAGGAGTATGAGCACGCCCGCGCCAGGGGTGCCCATATCTATGCCGAGCTCGTGGGATTCGGCATGACTGCCGATGCCCATCATATTACGAACCCTGAGCCTGAAGGGAATGGAGCCGCAAGGGCAATAAAGATGGCGCTCAGAAAAGCGGGCGTGAAGCCGGAAGAGATAGGGTACATCAATGCCCACGGCACTTCAACGCCGGCAGGAGACAGGGGAGAGACCATGGCCATCAAGAGCGTTTTTGGCGACCATGCCCGCAAGGTGGCTATAAGCTCATCGAAGTCGGTGATGGGCCATGCCCTCGGCGCCGCCGGCGCCCTGGAATCGGTGGTCTGCATCCAGGCGCTCAGGACTGGTATTCTCCCGCCCACGATCAATTATGAGTTCCCTGACCCTGACTGTGATCTCGACTATGTTCCCAACGTGGCCGTGAAGCGGGAGATAAGCTATGCCGTCAACAACAGCTTCGGCTTCGGAGGGCAGAACTCAGTCCTTATCTATAAGAAGTATGATGCATGAGTCTCTTGATGAAGATGCACTTCCATTCCTTGAGAAGCTCACAGAGCTCCAGGAGGCGCTGGAAATTGAGTTCGGCGACCCTCTCCCGCTCCTGAGGGCGCTCACTCATGACTCCTATTACCGGGAGTCGTCACCCCCATGGGGAAGTAACGAGCGCCTTGAGTTTCTTGGCGATTCAGTGCTTGGAATGGTGATAAGCCACCTGCTTTACCGCAAGTACCCCGAATCCCCTGAAGGCGTCCTGGCCCATATGAAGGCCTACCTCGTGAGCACCGAGTTTCTCTCCTCCATCGCGAAAAAGCTCGGTCTGGGACATTTTGTGATCCTTGGCCGCGGCGAGGAGCTCACCGGGGGAAGGGAGCGCCCCTCGGTCCTCACCGATGCCTACGAGGCACTGCTTGGCGCCGTGTATATCGACAGGGGCCTGGAAATGGCAGAAAAGCTCATCACATCGCACTTTATCGATGCCTTCGACGAGGTGCCGGACGTGAGAAAGAACTCCAAGAGCCTTCTCCAGGAGCATACGCAGAAATACTACAAGAGCCTTCCTCTCTACTCGGTGGTGAAAGAGGAAGGGCCCCCTCACCAGAAGACTTTTTTCGTGAGGGTCAATTTCAGGGGCGAGGTCCTCGGGGAGGGGAGCGGCGCAAGCAAGAAGGAGGCGGAAAAGGTGGCTGCCGAAATGGCTCTCAATTACATGAAGTCATACCTTGACAGCGGGCTCTCAGGCTCCGACGGGAATGTCAAAGAAGAGGAATAGCGGGGAAAGGCCCCTCACGGAAAACAGGATTCATATAGCGGTCAAGGTGCACCCGCGCTCCGCCAGGGATGAGATAGCGGCCTTCAAGGACGGAGTCATCCACGTGAAGCTGAGGGCCCTTCCGCAGGAGGGCAGGGCCAATGAGGCCCTCATTGAATACCTTGCCTCTTTCCTCGGGATAAGAAAATCTGATATCTCCCTTGTGAGGGGAGCCCGGGCAAAGGACAAGCTCCTGGCAATAACGGGAGTTGCCATGGACACCCTCATCAGGAAAGTGACTGCCGTGAAAGGGCAGGAATAGCCCTTCATGTGAAGAATATTGGAGAAGTGGGAGTTTTCTCCTGGGCTTGGAAATGCTCTCTGAAGACTGCACAAAATATCTATTATAAGGTGGTGTAGCATGAAACGTCCGTCTCTCCAGTTCTCAGTGCCATGCCTCGAAGTTGTGGAAGATGAGAAGGGGCCGCCCAGCTTCAGCAGGATATTCTACGAGCTCCCCTTCCCGGAGTTTCCCTTCAAGTTCCCCGGGAGAGGCTTTTTTATCGCCAACGGCTGGTGCAACGGGCAGGGCAACTTTGCCCAGGAGATGAAAATACTGAATCCCGATAAGAAGTCTGCCCTCATCGGCACAGGGAAGCAGCCTTTTGATCTCAAGGAGCTGGAAACGCCCTTCATGGCCATCAATCTTTTCCAGGACGTGATGTTCCCCCAGCCCGGCACCTACTGGATACAGATATATCTCAGCGATGAGCTTGCGCTGGAATATCCTCTCGTGGTGCGCAAGGCCGAAGGCCCTGCAGCGGCAAAGCAGCCGGCAGCCAAGGCGGAGAAGCCTCCCCAGGCGAAGAAGAGCCCTGAGAAGTCCTCAGGGATGGGTGCCCAGATGGGTAATATCGCCCCGGGCCCCAAGAAGCGCTGAGATTCCCGGCGAAGGATTAGTGAAAACAAACAGATGCATCGTAGTGGAACAGGTTCTGCTACGATGCATTATTTTCTGCTCCCTCCTTGTCCTTCCTGCGGCACCCGTCGCGGCTTCAGAACAGGAGATATCGAAGGCCGTGAAGAATTTTTTCCAGTGCTTCTCGCAGAAAAAATATGAAGCCGCCTATGACTATTTCTCCCTCGCAGTAAAGCAGGAGATTCCCTTCCCGCGGTTCAGGGAAAAAGCGGCTGACATAGAGAGCGCAAAGATCGTGGATATCAGGATCTTTGACAGCGACTGTTACCTTGCCAAGATGAAAGTGAAAGCGCGGATCCATATGCGGTATGAGGGAAAATATTACCATGCCCTCTACGGGGGCACCTGTGATCTTCAGCGTGAGAAGAACAGGTGGAAGCTCGCCTCTGTGAAGCTTTCCCCCCTTGAGCAGAAGGAGATCCTGAAGGGCAAGCCTATAAATTTCAGCAGGGAATAACTGCGGAGGGTAACGAGGTGAAACTTAGAATATTTGTCGCCATACTGGCTCCCTATCTTCTCATCCTTCTCCTTGTCTCCCTCGCCATGGCCTTCTCTTTCCAGCGCGTCGAGCTGGCACTTACCGCGACCATGATAAAGCATGAGTATTCAAGGCTGGTGGGCGAGCTCGAGACCATTGTGACCAACCAGGAGGAATATGATGCGAAGCTTGCTTACAAGATAAGGTATTACAAGGTGGGCAGCCTCCTTTATGCATGGCTTATGGGCCGGGATGGCAGGGAAGTGGCCTTCTCGGAATACAGGAAGAACATGGAGCCCCAGAGGCTCATCGAGGAAAAGGAGACAATCCTCCCTTATGTAAAAGCCCACCTGCCCTCGGGAGAGAAATATCTTGAACAGAAGAATACCATCAAGGTCATCAATTACTGCGTAATTGAGCCTTCGGACTTTGTCCTCATCATGGTGGCGGAGATACCCAGGGGTGATCTCCTCTCGTCAAAGTACGTCTTTCACTTCTGGATTGTGGTGCTCTTTCTTTTCCTTGTGGGATTCATATGGAGCTATTGCGCCGCAGGTCTTCTCTCTTCACCGCTCTCACAGGTGGCTGCCTGGAGCGCCAAAGCCTCGGCGGGAAGCGAAGAGAAGCCTCCCGTGACAGGCGATCCCGACCTGAAGGTCATACTCTTCTCTCTTGGCGCACTTATGGCAAAGCTCCATGAGAGGACCGCCTCGGATCTCAATCAGGTGACAAGCCTTCCCGGCAACGCCACCCTGGAGAAGATGCTTTTTGACACCATTGACACCAAGCGGCAGTTCGCCGTGGGGGCCGTCGATATCAACAACTTCAGCTCCTTCAACCACCGATACGGCTTCAAGAAGGGCGACGCTCTCATACGCTTCCTGAGCACCACCATATGGAGCGCCCTGAAGGAGAAAGGGGAGAAGGATGACTTCCTGGCCCACCTCGGAGGAGACCGCTTCGTGTTCATCACTTTCTCGGAGAGCGTCGAGGAAATCTGCAAGGCCATCATCAGGGATTTTGACGATCATGTCCCCCTTTACTACGATGAAGCCGACAGGAAAAGGGGCTTCGTGCTGAGCAAGAACAGGCTGGGAGAGATCAACAAGTTCAGCTTCGTGAGCCTCTCCATAGGGATTGCCACCAATAGAAAGCGCCCCCTCATCCACCCGCTCCAGATTGCCCATATCAACAATGAGATCAAGGAGTACCTGAAGAAGATAGAGGGAAGCTCTTTCCTTGTAGACAGGAGAATAATCGAGAGAGAGGGGCCCTTCGGCGCCACCCTCGAGGAAGCCGCCCCCGAAGAGTCAGGGGAGCAGACCGCCGGGCAGGAGAAGCAGGGGGAGGACCCAGGCTTCGGGCAGAAGCCGACGCAAGCCGATGGAGCGCTGGCTGCACCGCTGGAAGAGAAGAAAACCGCCGAGCTCCCCGGTGACGATGCCCCGCCGCCGGCCTGAAAATGGTCCCGGACAGAAACCGCCTTCACTTGAAACCAAGGTAATTCTATGCTATGATCCAGGTAAGAAGCTGAATAAGGTTCCTCGCTCGTTCCAAGCAAAACCCGCACCTGGATTTTCGTCTTATTCCCAGTATTCTCTTATCTTAATCCAGGAGGTACAGAGGTATGGATAAGCATTTTTCTGCCTTCTTCTTCAAGAGAAAGAGACCTTCCCGGAATGAAGGCGGAGCGGCGCTTGCCACAGTCCTCATGGTGATTTTTCTCATGATGATGATTTCGTTTGTGCTCGCAGGTACCAGTGTGTTCCACATGAGCACCGTGCAGCGGGAAGGCAACGCCGCCAGGGCCCGGAACATGGCCGAATCAGTAATTGCCATCGCCATCGAGAGCGTTATGAAAGATGTCTATTACGGCACTTCTGGAAACACGGGCTATACTGACATAGTGCAGGCCCGGGACTCAACAGGCAGCGATTCGGCCGTAGGCCTCCTCGCCTTCAGCGATACCAGGGCGAAAGATGTGGTGAACCCTGTCACCGGGACCAAGGTATGCATCCCATGGTCCCTGAACAACATCAAGAAAGATACTTCAGCGAACGGGTGCGGCCGCACGGTTCCCAAGAACGGCCTCCACCTCGTGGGGACAGGCATCTGCAACGGCACGGTCCGCCAGATAGAAACCATCATCCACGTGCCCCAGTTCCCCTACGTTATCGCCTCATCAGGCAAGTTCCAGTCCAGCGGCGGACTCCTGGTAACGGCAGTCAAGAAAATGGAAGATGCCTCGGCCGGTGCCGATAAAATCAAGCCTGACAATGTCGTTCCCGGCCACCTGGCCTCCAACAGCACTGCTGACAGCACCGGTGACAAGGCAATCACCCTGGGAAAAGAAACGAAAGTGACGGGAAACGTTCAGTCTTCCGGAGGAGTAAAAGTTGACGCCGACGGCGGGACAGAGATACAGGGCGAAACGAGAACTCATGCCGATCCTGTGCCGCTCCCCAAGATAGATATCACACAATACAATTTTTCGAAAGAGGAACTGCCGTACGTTGAAGATCTGAAAGGCTCCATAGAAGGCATGACCATTGAAGGTTATTGCAGAAGCAAGGGCGATCTCACCGTGACGGGCGACCTTAAGCTTGACGGGGCAAAGCTTTACGTGGACGGCGACCTCCACATCTTCGGGGGCCTGAAGGGTAAGGGTGGGGTCTTTGTTACCGGCAAGACGATAATAGAGAAAGGCTCAAGCCTTGATACAGACAACATGGCAGTGCTGGCTGGCAAGGGTGACGTGAGCATATGCGGCAACGGGAAAGACAAGTCAGCCTTCCAGGGCGTGGTGTACACCGAGGGCAATTTCCTTGCCAACAACATCACCCTTATGGGTTCCTTCCTCACCAACGCGCCTGAGGAGAACACCACGGCAGCCGTAGGCACCACCTCTGCCCCTGCCCAGAACGGCAGCATGGAAATCAGCAACGCCGACCTCGTGGAAGTGCCCCAGTACACCAAGGTGAAGATACCCATTGTTTCAAAAATCACTGTTGCGACAACCACTACCTCTGCATCTGCCTATGGTGTCAGTGCTTACCAGGTCGCAGGCCCATGGATCAACCAGCAGATCAGTGTTTCCGGACCTCATGGAACTTACATAGCGCCTATGAGCAATTTTTGGACAGGGACGGGTTTCGCGCAATATGCCCATCTCTGCCCCGGGTATTATGTCTCCGCATTCGGAACAGGATGGTCTTCCTGGGTCTGTTACAATGCGTTTATGGGACCTGTGAACTGGGAAGCGGAAATAAATGCCGCCGCAGCCACTGCTAACGCCATCATTGCAAGCGCCAACGCCCAGTTCCAGATCGCCTATCAGGCGGCAATCCAGAAAGCGAAAGAAAAAGCCGAGGCTGAAGCGCAGGAGATTACCACGGTGGCGGAGGAAGATGCTGACAGGAGGCAGGTGGGCACCTTCGAGTTTGACATCAACCAGTTCCTCAACGTGGCCGATAATATGCGCGTCACGCTCTGGAAGGAATATCAGCCGCAGTGAAAGCCAGGAAAGGCTTCAGTCTGGTAGAAACAATATTCACGGTGAGCATTATCGGTTTCATCATCATCGTGATGCTCAACATCCTGCCGGGAGCCCTCACAGGCGTGAGGAAAACGGGGCACCGAATCAGGGCAGGCGCCATTGCCCGGTCAATTCTCGAGGAGAAGAGGGCGGGGCCCTTCAGCGGGATTGACATGGCCCCTCCCGCCCAGGTCACCGATCCCGACGGCTCCGTTTATGACGTGGGCTATGAGGTGCTTACCCAGGCGGGCACCAATACGGCAAAACTGAAAGGCATCAAGATCACCGTTTCCTGGAAAGAAAGAAAGCTTACCCAGACATTGCAGCGGATTACCTGGATAAGCAATATCCCGAAATGAAAAGAAGAAACCTCCCACAGGGATTCACCCTCGCTGAGATCCTTATCGCGGCAAGCATCATGCTTGTCGTTTTAGGACTCCTCTTTGCAATGCTCGTTCCCACGGCCCGCGGTACCACCAGGGGGACGCTCCGCGTAGAGATGCAGCAGGCGGCCCTCCGCGTCATGAACACGCTGGAAAGGGACCTGGCCCTTTCTGCCGCAAGCGGCCTTACGGTGAGCACCAACGGCACCGTCGGGTATCCTGTCCTTGTGGGGATGATCCCCATAAAGACAGTCCTCGAGGACGGGACGCAGCAGTGGGAAGACAAGCTCATCGTCTATTCCTGGAAGTCGCCGGAAAGCCCCGTGGTGAGAAAGGTCTGGCAGTCTCCCGGCCCGCCGTCCATAAGCGCGCAGCTCAGTCTTAATTCCGTAAAGCCCCTGAGGGCCGATGAGGCCACCCTGGGCACCATTGCCGAGGACCCATCCCTCGCAGGCCGGGTCCTCGCAGGCGATGTCACTGAGTTCAAGGTGACCCAGGGGGGAACTGCCACGGCAGTGGTCCCGCCCCTCACGGTAACGATAAAGATGGAGAAAAAAGGCAATACGGGCTCGACGGAGCCGGAGCGTTATGAGCTCACAGAGACTATGACGGTGAGGAACCAGTGATCCGGATCATCAAAGTGATTTTTCTTATTCTGGCGGCCTTTGGGCTTCTTGGTGGTATCTCCGGTGCCTCAGAGCCTGAGCTGAGGACCGTCACCTTTTATACATGGCCTCCCGGAGCAGAGGTGCATGTGGGGCTGGAACGCAGCCCTGTAGGAAAGAGCAATGAGCCGATAACTCTCAATGTCGCACGCTTCAAAGGAATATCCCATGTATCTCTCTATTTCACGCATAAATATTATAACTCCAAAGAGGAGCGCATCCCTGTATCAGTCCTGATGAGTGCCTCCCGCATCCCCGAGAAGGGCACCTTTACCCTCTCTCCCACGGTCCCCGTAATATTTGATATCTATTATTTCCTGATAGGCAACCTCGTCTATGTTATTGTCCTTGTGCTTGCAGCAATCGCCGTCCTCTATCTCAAGGTCTTTCCTTATATCAGGCGGAGCAGGATCGCCACGATAAGGGCGGCCCAGTGGGAATCCCTCAAGAAGAGCGCTATCGACAGCAGCGATCCCCTTGCGGGAGTCAAGCTTGGCGATTACCTTCTCATTGAGAAACTGGGCGAGGGCGGCATGGGCTCCGTCTACAGGGCAGTACCCGACGACACACTCAATGATGACGAGAGCGTAGCCGTGAAGGTCATCAAGCAGGAGGCCCTTAAGGATGAGGAGTTTGTAAGGCGCTTCAAAAGAGAGGTAAGCATCACGAGCAGGCTCATTCACCCCTGCATCCTCAAGGTGATTGACTGCGGGGAAAAGGAAAAGAGGATGTACATGGTGATGGAGCTTATCAGGGGCAATGAGCTGAAATCAAGATTCAAGGAAAAAGGTCTCCCCCTTGCCACATTCTGGGAGCTCTACCTCCCGGTGCTCGAAGCTCTCGAATATGCCCACGGGCAGGGAATCATCCACAGGGACCTGAAGCCTGACAACATCATGATCACGGAGAAAGGCCGTATCGTCGTGATGGACTTCGGCCTGGCAAGAGGCGAGCAGTACTCCACCATCACCGTGTCGGGCAATGCCCTGGGAACGCCGGCCTACATGGCTCCCGAGCAGATCAAGGGATGCGAGCAGGACGCCCGGTCCGACCAGTACTCGATGGGAATCATCGCCTGGGAGATGCTTGCGGGCAAAAGGCCCTTTGATGATGAGAATACCGTCAACATAATCTTCAAGCACATCACTGAGCCTCCTCCGCCCCTCAGAGCCATCCGCCGCGACATACCCGAGGCCCTTGAAGAAGTCATCATGCAGATGCTCTCAAAAGATCCGGAGCAGCGCTTCAAGACAATCAAAGAAGTGAGGGAGAGGATGACGTCTGCAGTATGTTCCGCACAACAGGCAGGCACTGAAACAAGAAAGAGAGCACCGCAATGAAGACCTTCTCCTACGTGGCGAAGAAGGAAGAGGGGGGCGAAGTGAGAGGCTCCCTCAAGGCCCATGATCTTGAGGAGGCCCGCATATCCCTCGAGGAGAAGGGGTTTTCCATAAGGAAGCTTATCGAAGTCGAGGGTCCTCCCTCCCAGGAAACGGCAAAAATCCCTCCGCACCACGAAGGGCCGAGAGAAAGCGCCGTCTCAGGAGCGGACCATCACGAGATTGAGCATCACCCTGCAAAAGCGCAGAGCGCCCCTCAGCAGCCGATGAAGCTCCGCGTAAGCGACGCACCGGCAGCCCAGAAGACTGACACTCCGCAGCCGATGAAGCTCCGCGTAAGCGACGCACCGGCAGCCCAGAAGACTGACACTCCGCAGCCGATGAAGCTCCGCGTAAGCGACGCGCCGGCAGCCCGCAAGGAAGACACCCCGCAGCCGTTGAAGCTCCGCGTGAGCGACGCGCCGGCAGCGCATTATGAAGTAAAGAAAGCCGATACCCTCGGGATGCACCAGGAGAGGCCGGCGGCACCAGAGACCTTCAAGTTCAAGGAAGAGCCCCGTCCCCACCAGGAGGAGCCCCACCCGTACCAGGAAGACATACCTCCCTTGACGCCTCCCCGCAAGGCTGCCACTCACGGCTATGAGCCGGAGAAGCACCAGAGAAGGGGCGCTCACTTTGAGGAAGTTGCCCATCTGCATCATAGAGAAATGACCAGGGCTCACCTTGAAAAGGAGGAAGCCCCGGAGAAAGCCGCCCCCCGGGGATCCCAGAAGGGAGGCTTCCTGGCAAGGCACATGCCCTTTTCCATGGAGCTTGTCGCCTGCTACCGCGAGCTTGCCGCCATGTACGGCTCAGGTATCACCATCGCCCGCGGCCTGAACCTTCTTGCCGTCCAGGCCCAGCATCCGCTCGTGTATGAAGCGCTCACAAGCTGCCGGGATATTATTGAGAAGGGCGGGAGCCTCTCCCTTGCATTTTCCCAGAACAACAGAGTATTTCCGCCTCTCTATGGAAGGCTTCTCCATGCCGCGGAAAACTCCGGGAGCCTCCAGGAGATGCTTAACCGTATTGCCGAGCACGCGGAAAAATCCTACAAGATGCAGATGAACATACGCTCGGCCCTGGCCTATCCCATCTTTGTCCTGATCCTCTGCCTGGCTCTTCTCATAATCGGCCCTGCCTTCACCCTGAAAGGCCTCTTTGACTTCCTGAAGGAGCTCGATGTGAGCCTTCCCGTTTCCACGCAGTTTCTCATGCTTGCTTCAGAAGCGCTGCGGTCACCTGTCACCTTCATTGTCATTGCGATCCTTATATTCGCAGCCGTTATCATGGGACAGCGGATCTGGAGCTCCAGGGACGCCCGGAAGGCCATACAGGCTTTTCTTATGAGAATCCCTGCGGTGGGCGATGCCATAGTCTCTGCAGAGGCGGAAAACTTCGCCCTGACACTTTCTCTTCTTTATGAATCGGGGATACCGCTCCTGAAAGCCATGGAATACACGGAAAAAAGCTCGAATAGCATCATCCTCCAGGAGACCATAGCCGCGGCCCGCGAGCGTCTTTTCAGCGGCTGCAAGCTCCAGGATGCCCTGAAAGGCTCGCGCTTCTTCCCCAGAATGGCCCTTGTGCTGCTCGCTGCCGGCGAGGAATCGGGCCATATAAGCGATATGCTCAGGTTCGCGGGCACCCTCTTCCGCACGAAGCTTGAATCGGCCCTTGAGATGTTTGCCGCTCTCATGCAGCCCATAGTGCTCCTTATCGTGGGCATACTGGTAGGCTTCGTGGTCATCTCCACGATGAGCCCCATGCTGAAGGTCATGGAAGGACTTCTTTAGGGAAGCGGGAAATGACTCTCGAGGTGGTTCGATGGCATCCGTTGACGCTCTTCTCCTGCACCTTGTGGAATCAAAAGGCTCCGATCTGCTCATTGCCACGGGATCACCGCCGGTTTACAGGATTTACGGCAAGCTCTTCCGCCTGGAGATGCCGGACCTGGCCCACAGCGCCGTCGAGGGCTATCTCCACGAGCTTCTCCCCCGGGACGACCTTGACCGGCTCACAAGGGAGCAGAGCCTGGACTTTACCTACGAGATCCGAGATAACCGCGGCTTTTTCAGGTTCCGCTGCAACGCCTATCTCCAGAGCCTTGGCCTCAATATAGTCTTCAGGTTCATCCCGGGCACGGTGCCTCACCTGGCAGATCTGGGGCTCCCCGAGGCAGTATCCCGCATCATGAGCCACCACCAGGGTCTTGTCCTTGTCACCGGTCCTTCGGGAAGCGGCAAGACCACGACGCTCGCCGCCCTTGTGAACCTGATAAATGAGAGCGAGCCCCTTCATATCGTCACCATTGAGGACCCCATCGAGTTCATCCACCCCGAGAAGAAATCCCTTGTGACCCAGCGGCAGGTGGGCACCCATGTGGTCTCATTTCCCCACGCGCTGCGGGCCGCCCTGAGAGAGGATCCTGACGTCATCATGGTGGGAGAGCTCAGGGACCAGGAGACCATCCAGCAGGCCATCACGGCAAGCGAGACAGGGCATCTTGTGCTGGGTACCCTCAACACAAACAGCGCCTCCCAGACCATTGACCGCATCATAGATTCTTTTCCTCCCGAGAAGCAGCCCCTTATCAGGTCACTGGTCTCCGACTCACTCAGGGGCATCATTTCCCAGCAGCTCATCCACAGGGCCGACGGCAATGGGATGGTCCCCGCCGTCGAGCTGCTCATCACTACGGCATCGTTGGCAAACCTTATCAGGGAGGGAAAGTCGTTCCAGATCATCTCGGTGCTCCAGACCGGGCGCTCCCTGGGAATGCAGACGATGGACTTTCACCTGGCGGAGCTCGTAGCGGGAAATATTGTCACCATTGACGAGGCAATGGACCACGCTTTCGACAGGAAAATCCTGACTGAGTGCCTCAGGAAGGCCGGCGTGAGCATTGAAACAGCAGGGGAGGCCGTGATATGAGTGATCAGCAGGGACCGCTCCAGGCACTTCTTCGTCACGCCTGCGCCTCCAAAGCCTCGGATGTGCACCTGGAAGTGGGCTCTGTTCCCAGGATACGCATAAACGGCGACATGATAAGGCTGAATATGCCGGTCCTCACGCAGAAGCAGGCGGAGGCATACCTTATGCCCCTCATGGATGAGAGGCTCAGCAGTCTCCTCTCCGAGACCGGCAACGCAGACTTTTCTTATTCTGTCAAAGGAGCGGCGTGCTACAGGGTAAATTTTCTTATGCAGCACTATGGCCTTGGTGCCGTTTTCAGGGTGATCCCCCAGGCCATTCCTTCTTTTGAAGAGCTCGGACTCCCCGGTATCATCAGGAACATCGCCCTCTGCCGGAGGGGCTTCATCCTGATGACGGGGGCCACGGGGAGCGGGAAATCCACAACGCTTGCCGCAATGATACAGTATGTGAACGAGCGGCGCAGGGCCCACATCATCACCATTGAAGACCCCGTGGAGTTCGTATACCGGTCAGAGCTCTGCCTCATAGACCAGCGTGAGATCGGCCGCCACGCCACAAGCTTCGCCTCAGCAATCCGCGCGGCGCTCCGCGAGTCCCCCGACATCATACTGGTCGGTGAGCTCCGCGACTACGAGACAATCTCCCTTGCCATCAAGGCCGCCGAGATGGGTGTCCTTGTGATGGGGACCCTCCACACCAACAATGCATCAAAGGCAGTGGACAGGATGATTGACGCCTTTCCCCCCAGGGAGCAGGACCAGGTGCGCACCATGCTCTCCCAGTCGCTCAAGGCTGTTATCGCCCAGATGCTTCTCAAGACCGCCGATGGGAAAGGAAGGGTCCCCGCCGTGGAAATCCTCATCGCCGCCGCAGGCCTTCCCAACCTTATCAGGGAGGGCAGGGCAAGCAACATAACCTCCTTTATCCAGACAGGCAGGGGGGAAGGCATGCAGACCATGGACCATGCCCTGATAGAGCTTGCCAGGGCGGGGAAAATCAAACCGGAGCTTGCCCTGGAGCGGGCCTACGACCAGGAGATGGTTTCAAGGCACATCTCCTCGCAGTGAATCTCCTGATTGGTTCATCGGGGGCCCCCGGAGGGAATATGCAAAAAGAGGAGAAATTACTAAGAAACCATAGGTTCTCTGAGAGGGTACCATGCAGACCATCGTGGAGATCGTCATATTCCTTGTGAAGCCTTACCGGCTTGATGAGTTCCGGGAGGCGATGAAGCTTTGGGTCAGCCACATCAAGGAACAGCCGGGCTTTGTCTCGTACAGCTACCTGAGATCACTGAACAACCCATCCATACTTTTTCAGATCCTGGAGTTTCAATACAAGTTCGTAGCCCAGGACGTTCTGGAGAAATACCGCGAAAAGATTGGAGACGAGAAGTTCCAGCGGTTCTTCCACCTGCTTCAGAAAAAGCCCACTATCGAGTACTACGAAAAAATTGACTTCCTGAACGAGGCTCCAGCAGTGATAGATCATAAAGAGCCGCTGGAGCCGCTTCCCGGGGAAGAGCCTGAAGAGGAGCAGTTCTGAGTTTCTCCCGAAACGGTGAAAAAGGAAGCGCGGAGTAGGGGAGAGGAGGCTCACCGGAGCTATCCCCACGATTCTCCCTGGAATTTTTGCGCCGTCCCCTGCAGTATTGAAGCAATGAAAAGGAATGGTTATAGAGAGACCTGGAAGGAAGGAAGGACACCGATGCCCATGAACAGAACAAGGAATGCTCTTCTTCTCGCCATCGTGCTTTTGGCGGCACTGGCTTTCCTGGCGCCGCCCGTCAGGGCTGGCAGCGGGATTGCCACGGCCGACTCCAGCGGCAAGAGCACAGTGCTGAACCTCACCGTCTACTTCGAGGATACCGCGGCGGACCAGGCAGCATGGAAGGATAATTTCACCAAGTCCCATGCCAAGCTCTGGCAGGCCACCAAGGGCAGGCTGCGCTTCGGCACGATCCGCATGGGCACCGCGTCGACCATCAAGGAGCGCGCCGACATCATAATAGGGAATGACGGCCATGCCCATGTGACACAGCCGGACACCCGCAAAAACACCTCCCTGGGCACCCCCGATACCATGATGGTTTATTACAGGGACCGCAATGACCCCTCGGTGACCCTCCACGAGCTGGGCCATTATCTCTTCACCCTCTCGGACGAGTACCTGAGCGAGATCAGGGGGATTGTGAACGGCGTCGAAACATCCATCGATGACGAGGACGAGGAGGAGGCCTATTGCTGCGTCCAGGAGGCCGACCCCGCCACAAGCACCGTGAATCCTCATCATTCCTGCATCATGTACACCCACGAGTACCCGGATATCTATTATATGTTCTGCGCGGCAGAGCACCTTACAGAGATTACCATCACAGACTTCGCTGACCTGCCGGTGACGCCCACAAAGGCATGGGCCATTACGGCGCAGCAGAGCGATCACCAGAAGTCCTGCTCGGCGGTGATTGACGAGTTCTTCACATTCTTCGGCCTTCCCGTCGATTCCACCCAGGACGGCAGCGGCACCCCGCCGTCCTTCACCTTCGAGGACCTGAAGCCCGAAGCGCGGGTCAGCTTAATGATCCAGGACAGCCTCTCCGCCGCGGATCTCACAAAAGCCAAGAGCTTTGCCGTCGATGCGGTGAGAAACCTCCGCCTCCAGAGCACCGGCCGTGACGGCGACTCAGTGGGAGTCTCGACCTTCGACAGCGCAGTTCACGATCTCTATGGCTGGGTTGACCTCAAGACCCAGGCCGAAGTGGACGCCGCCGTGGAAAAAATCGAGGGCATCACTGCCACCACCGATGCGGCGAACCTGGAATCGGCGCTGGACCAGGAAATCACCTCAATTGTCGGGAGCGGCCATCCTTTCTCGCTGAAAGCCATCATGCTCTATACCAACGGCCCCGGCACGGTGAGCGACACCCTTATCAACAAGCTCCGCGTAAACGACGTGGCAGTCAACGTCATTGCCCTTTCAGACAGCAACAGGGAGAATATGGAGAAGCTCTGCGAGAAGACAGGCGGCAAATACACCTACAAGGGCACCGCTGCTGCCAAAAGCTGGCTGACAAGGCTTCTAGGAAGAGCCGACGACGACACCGAGGAATCAGGCGGCACGATGGCCCTTGACGCGCTGGGGGGGTACCTGATCACCCGTTTCTCGGGCACCCTCAACCCCGGAAGCCCCATAAGCCACTCTCTTCCCGTCGATACGCTGAACAGCGAGGTCATCATTAATTTCAGCAGCGCCGGCGGGCCCCTCACCTTGGGGCTCAAGGATCCCTCGGGGAACGTCATAAGCCTCAGCAGCCCTCCATCGGGCTGCCTTGTGCAGCAGACTGACGACCAGGTGCAGGTGCGCATAGAGAAGCCCGCCTCAGGGACATGGACTGCCACCGTCGATGGAACGGACAAGGATGCCTATATCCTCGAGCTTGGCGGCCAGGGTGCCGGTATGGGCGAGTCAGAGATAGAAGCCGTCACTGCCACTTTTCCCCAGGCCACCCTCGTTGGAGTCCGGGTAGGAGATGGCGAAACCATCACCGGGTGCCAGGTCCAGGCTGTCGTGACCCATCCGAACGGCACCAAGGTCACCATCACCCTCTATGATGACGGCAACAGGATCTACCACGGCGATGTGAAAGCCAACGACGGCATCTATTGCACCTACTTCACCCAGTATTCAGGCTCGGGGAGCTACCAGGTGGAATTTCTTCTCAACAACCAGACAGGACAGTATACGACAACAGCCATAAATGCCGACCTTGAGGCGGGCGATACGCCTCCAGGCCCTACAGGCCCCGCTCCCGTCTTCCAGCGCATCCTTTTTGACTCCTTCGAGGTGAAGAATGTTCCCGCCGGAGGGGGCACGGCCCTCATTGCCCCCGGCAGCCTGAAGCTCAAGAGCGCCACCGCAGGCCAGGTGACCCTCACGTGGCTCGATACAAACAATGGCAGCGCGAAGACTGTCATCCAGAAGAGCGTGAACAGCGCAAACAATTACGTGGACATCGCCACCGTCGATGCAGGCCAGACCCAGTACACCGACACGGCAGCAGGGAAGAGCGGCACCCTGTCTTACCGCGTGCTTGCCGGCAATACCTACGGGAACTCCTTGCCGGGGACCCACCACTACATGGACGCCGCGATGGCAGCTACCGCTCTCGAGGCTTCGTCATATAGCACCGGCTACACAGCTTTCGGGGACAGCGGCGCCGGCAGCGGGGGCTGTTTTATCGCCACCGCTGCCTACGGTTCATACCTCGATCCCCACGTCGGCATCATGAGAAAGTTCCGCGACGGGACACTGGCGAAATTCGCTCCCGGGAGGCAATTCATACGCTTCTATTACCGCACCTCCCCTCCTGTCGCCAATTACCTTGCCCAGCACTCATGGGCCCGCGTACCGGTGAGGCTGGCTCTCACTGCGGTTGTGCTCACTCTTGAGCATACGCTTATCACGGCGTTTTTTGCCGTCATTGCCTTTATTGTGGTATTTATCCTCGTAAGGCGACGCAGGCTTTCCCCGGTGAAACAGAACAAGTAACGGGAGAATTCAAAGCAGCAGGCATCACTGACAGGATGGCTCAAATGGACAGTGAAGCAGAAAAGAAAGAAACATGGTTTTCCGATATGGGTAAGTTTTTTCCATGTTTGACGACATTGCCTGTCCATCTGGCATGTCAGGGTGATAGCTTAAAAAAGCCCTCGTTCGGCAAGAGAGGACAGTTCCGGTATGGAAACTTCAATTGAGGATCTCAAAGCTATCACCGAGGTGATGAACAGCAGAAATGAGGGGGGCACTCTGGGTCTTGTACTGCTTGGCATGGGATGTGCCACTTTTGCCGCCCTTTTTCTGAGCAACCCTGGTTTAGATCTCGCAAAACAGGGTGCTCTGATGGTTCTTGCCGGAATACCCGCACTGGGAGGCCTTTTTCTGGTGGCAAAAGCTTGTTTTTCAGATTCAGGGAATCTTTCGGCCTTTCCCCGGGACAGGGTAGAACTTCTGAGAGAGCTTGTCAGAAAGACAAAGAGCCTCCGTCCCGGCAGTGATGAGAATGCAATTCATTTTGAAACTGCGGTGAGGACACGGATGGGGGGCTCAAAGTTCTGGAAAGGAATGCTGGACGACCAGTTTGTTTTCTTTGCTATTGAATCGCCTCTCAAAATAGTCATAATAAAGCCCGATGAGCTTTCCATCAGCAAAAGCGGCGAATTTACTCCATGGTACAACGTAGAGATATCGGGCATAGGAACCTTCGGAACAAAGCTGGGAGAGGAATCACTGAGAAATTATAACGAGTGGAAAGAGCGCCGGGAAAAAGCGGGCTGAAGAGCCGATCCCTGGAATCACCATAACGAATACGCTCCCCGTTGAAATCGCCAAAATTTGCAATTTTTTACTGATTCCCGATAATTGCTCCATCGAGGTCATAAAACGTGAAATTCACCCCATATCCGACGATATTTTTCAAAACAGCGCCATTATTGGATTCTATTAAGGAGCTGCCAGAAACAAAGCTCAGGAAATATCCCGCAATGAAGTCACTCTGAAAATCCTATCAGAACAGGCCATAAAAACAGGTAGCTGCGTATTCCAGAGATAATCGATCGCCAATTCCAGGGCAAGCCGATCACTGATT
>JAVHLM010000034.1 GCA_031082125.1 Candidatus Eremiobacterota bacterium | reverse complement strand
ATTCTTTGCCTGCGGCAGGGAGGATTATCAGCAGAAGCTTTCTTCCGCCCATCAGCTGCTGTCAGGGGGGCAGTGACCTCCCCGTGAGCCTCTCTGAAGGCGCCGGGCATTACCGGCGGCCTGGCTGCGCCACAATGGTGTATCTCTCGCAGGGGAGAGGGTCCCATTTCCCGTCATCGGGAAGATCGGGCTTGCCTGGATCAACATTGCCCGCCTGCATCTTTGTGAAATACTCCTCTATGCCCTCGCCGATGGCCTCTGCGACGGTATGCCGGAATGCAGGATCCTTGAGCTTCTCCTCTTACCCGGCATTGCTCATGAAAGCTGATTCGGAGAGCACGGCGGGCATATCAGTGTACTTGATGACATAAAACTGCGCGGGAAAAGCGCCGCGGGGGTGCAGTCCCAGTTTTTCCACCTGGTGATCGAAGACGGTCTTCGCGAGAAGCTTTGATGCCGCGCTTCCCTTTTTATAGTAATAGGTTTCTGTGCCGCCCGTCTCGGGATTGTCCGAGGCATTGTTGTGGATCGAGACAAAGATATCAGCTTTGCTCTCATTGGCCACTTTGACACGGGCGCCAAGTTCAGTGGATCCCGAGACGGCATCCGTCAGGGAGGTGTCGGTATCCCTTGTAATGATGACCCTGGCGCCTTTGCTTTCGAAGTACTGCTTCAGGTTCAGCGCTATATCAAGATTAGCCTCTTTTTCCGTGAGCCTGGTCGGTCCCACGGCGCCGGGATCGTCGCCGCCATGGCCGGGATCGATGCATATCTTCTTGTCTTTCAATGATGAGGCGGCCTCTGAGAGCTCAACGCCATCAGGTCTTACTGCAGGGCTGTCGCCGTCGCCTGCCTGCCTTGCCCTGCCGGAGGCCCCGTATTCGCTGATGTCTCCCATAGCCCGCCGTGATGAGATGCTGTCCATGTCCTTTTCTTCACTTTACCGCTCAATATAAGCGTGATAAACTCCACACTCCGCGCAAGAACCCTCTTAAAGTATACCGTGACCACTCTCAGGAAACCATTTCAGAAATGTTAACTGATGGCCAGGAAATCCGCCCGTGCGGACAGTTCACCATTCACTCCAGCGCAATGAACGCGGTGCGCCGGGGAGCCCCGTCCAGCGAGCGGGTGATGTGGCCATGGCCGGTAGTATCCTCGGCGAGCAGGATCTCGCCGGCCTGGATGATTCTTTTCGAGCCGTCGGCCACCTCTATCTCCACGGCGCCGTCCAGAAAGATTACATACTGTCTCTGGGGAGCGTTGTGATAGTCATAGTAACTGTTGAGAACCAGGAACATGACGCTTTTTGTATTCTGGGCTGCTGAGAACTTGCCCAGGGGACCGGTTTCCATGGGTATCTCGCAGTCCTCAAAATGAGACTCGCCATCGTCGCCTGTATAGAGTCGGAGGATCTTCACAGGTGCTCACTCCTTTCTCCAGGGCCTCCGGTGGGATTGCCGGAACCCCGTCACTCATCGTAAATGAGGGCCACGGGTCTCACCCACCCTGCGCTGGCCCTCTTAATCTTGATCGGAAAACAACAGACCCTGAAGCCGTGGGGGCGGCCGATGGCCGATAGATTGGCCATCTTCTCCATGTGGCAGTACCCGGTTTCAATCCCGGCAAAGTGGGCTTCCCATATCACCCTTGAGTCTCCCGTCCGCTGGAATTCCCGGGCAAGATATGGCAGGGGCCTGTCCCAGCTCCAGGCATCAATCCCGGTTATTCTGACCCCTTTTTCCGTGAGGTACAGAGTGCTCTCCCTGGTCATCCCCGCTCCGCGGGAAAAGTACCGGGAAGTGCCCCAGGCCTCATCGGCTCCGGTCTGAACCAGGACGATGTCAAAGGGTTTTATTTCATAGCCAATCCTTTGCAGCTCCTTCTGCACATCTTCCGCCGATATCGGTTCCCCATCGGCCTTGTGGCGGAAATCCAGCAGCACGCCATCATGGAAGCACCACTCCAGGGGGATTTCGTCGATGGTCAGAGCAGGCCGGCCGCGGTCCATGGTCGGGTGGTAGTGATAGGGGGCGTCAAGATGGGTCCCTGAATGAGTGCCCATGCTCACCGTCTCCACGGCCCACCCCAGGCCGGAGGGAAGGCTTTCCCGGGTGATCCCGGGAAAGAACTCTTTCATCGCCTCTCTCCCCGCGGCATGATCCCGGTATTCCACTTTTGGAATCGTGCCGGGAGGATCGCCCGGAAGATCCGATTCGATGGCAATGCTCAAATCGACTATACGCGGAGGTTTCTTTGACTTTTCCCTGTGCATGCTCTTTACCGCATTCTCCTATACCTCTATCAGCTCATACTCCATGCTCCCGATCTCCCCGGCATGTTCAAGCTGCACCATCCCGTCCCTCTCGGGATGAGTCTCCCTGAAAATGTCTCTGCCGCAGGCTTTATTCACCTGATCGAGGCAGGCCTTGTCAATGGCCACGGGGTCGCGGGATGCGAAGATTCCCACGTGGGGGGCGATGCGGGGATTTTCCTGGCCCCAGCAGTCGCACTCCTTGTTGATGTCTATGGCGAAATTGATGAAGCACGCCTTCTTCCCCCTGAGGACGGCACTCGCATACTCGGCCATCTTCTCCTGCACAAAACCCCCCGATACCACATCCACGAACATCGCCATCGTGGGGCAGGCGCCGATGCAGCTTGCGCATCCTATGCAGAGCGACTTGTCGATGAGCGATGCCTCATTTTCGATGGTTATCGCATTGACGGGGCAGACATTTATCATCCTGGCAAACACGGGCTTCACGAAGGCAGTGTTTCCCTCCTCGCCGAAATGCATCTTCACCGCTACCTTCTCACCTCTCCCGAGGAACTCGAGCACTCTGCTTCCTTTCAGGAGTCTGTCAAGCTTCTCGCTTATCATGGCATCGGTATCAGAGTCCATCACAGGCACGAAATACACCTTGCTTTTCATTTCCACGCCTCCCTCAGTATAGTGTATAATACCCTCATTGCAGCTCGAGGGCGTAATCCGCGAGCTCCAGGATGGTTTCCCGCTCCCCGGCCCTTGCCAGGTAATAGTAATCTCCCATGGCCCGGGCAAAAATGGGGGGCATCTCCCCTTCCGCGAGCAGGCAGGCGCCCCACCTCTGCCTCATGGCTTCGTGAGAGTGGGCGTATCCTTTCTGCATCTTTCTGCCGATATAGCAGCAGTGGTATTTCCTCGAATAGGACGAGCGGAACTCGTTGAAGGCGATCATGTTCGCCCATTCCTGATAGACGTCAATATCGCTGGCATTGAGTATCCTGCACTTATTCCACGGGAGGGGCATATTTCCCCCCGGTGAAGGGCGAACACTATCCCACCACGGCGACAAGGTCTTCCAATGTTTGATGCGCTCTTGAAATTATGCTATACTGAAGATGGATTCGAGAGCGCGGGAGATGATCCTGATGGCCGACTCTGCTCAGCCCATAAGGGTATATGTGACCTATGAAGATTACCTTGAGCTTCCCAGCGACGGCAAGCGCTATGAAGTGATTGAAGGAGAGCTGTCTATGAACCCCGCACCGAATCTCGATCACCAGAGAGTCTTGAGAAAGCTTGAATTTACTCTCCTGGAGCATATAGAGAAAAACCATCTCGGGGAACTATTTTTCGCTCCCGTGGATGTCATCCTCTCCGATATCAACATAGTGCAGCCCGACCTGGTTTTCGTATCGGAGGAAAAGAAATCCATAATGCTGAAGAAAGGGATATTCGGCGCCCCCGACCTGGCAGTTGAGATCCTTTCGCCAGGCACGTCCCGCCTCGACAGGGTCTCCAAGTTCCAGGCATACAGCCGCCATGGTGTCTGCTGGTACTGGATTGTTGACCCCGACAGCCAGTCGCTCGAGGAGTACCAGCTCCAGGGCGACAGGTACGCGGCAGGCGCCAGAATGGCCGGGAATGATGTTTTCCATCCCGGCATCTTCCCGGGTCTTGAAATTCCCCTCTCCTCCATCTGGCCCGCCCATCCTGCCCCCACCAATGGTCATTTTTGACCTTTTCATCCGTTTCCGTCCAACATAAGGCATCTGGCGACAGCCTTTTATCCTCTCTGTAGAGGTGGTGAAGGATTCCGGGAGACACACAAAGAAAGAAGCACCAGGTTCAATTGTCAGGAGGTGATTTGATGCACAGCTGCCGTGCCCATAGATTCATTTTTTTTGCCGCGGTGATGCTCCTCGTGATCTCTGGATCTGCTTTTTCACAGGCGAGGCGTGCGACAGACTCCCTGATCCTGCCGGGATCGCCATCGGGCGAGGTGAAGGATGGGGTTCTCATGAGGCCGAAGGGTGCCACCATCCTCGAGGTATTGAGCACCAGTCCTCTCGTGAATCGGATTCGCATTGAGCAGACGGATCTCTCCGTGCCGGCCATCGGCACGAATCCCAACAGAGTGTTTTATGACGGCGATCCCCTGAGAATGACCAATAGGAGACTGGACATGGCGGGAGTGAACAAGGTCCGCTTCACTGTCTGGGTAAGGGGCGAGCGAAGGATTGCCGAGGCAGTGAGACTCGAGTGGGAAGCCGGAAGGTGATCGGCGCCTCTTTTCGCCAGGCACTATTGTTACCGTTCCTACTGCCATGACAGTGAGTATGGCAGTGATGGCTGATCCTGGAAAACCGTGAGAGAGGCTCAGAGCGCGCTCTCGGCTTTCACTTTCCCCACCTTGGCGCCTGCAGGGCTCTCCGGTATCGTTGGCGCCTTCGGCGCCGCGGTCTCCGCCTTTTTCTCCCCGGCTTTTTCTTTGTCCCCCTTGGCGAAAAGGAAGATATGGAGGGTTTCCAGTGTTTCCAGCAGCCCTGCGAGCGCGATGGCCCCCACGGAGCCGTCAGAGAGGGCAAAAGTCCGCAGCCCTTCCTTCATGAAGCTCGAAGGCATGGCGCCGACGAGGTTCTTGGATTTCTCCGTGAGAGGCTTCTTTATCACTCCGAGCTTTCTTCCCGCCTTGTCGGCGGCATCGCCCATCTTGTTGCTCAGGTTTCTGAAGAACTGGCTGAAGCGCGGGCCCACGATGGGGCCAAGGGCTCCCGCCGCCGCGTTGACGGCCACGGCGGTCCCCAGGCCGACGGGGGAGAGGCCGATGGCGCACAGCCCGGCCCCGAAGGCGGCCGCGGTGGCGCCGCTCACCAGGCTCTTGAGCCAGGTCTTGTCGGTCTCCACCCAGCGCTCCGAAACGGCGGCGCCCAGGCCTGCCGTTATCTTGGAAGGCCCCGAAATAAAGGGCGCAGAGAGCATGCAGGTGTTGCCGGCGGCATCCCTCACCTTGGAGTTGGCGCTTCCCCTGAAGACCTGGAAGCCTCCCATCAGGCCGCCCACGATGAGCCCCTTGGTCACGCCGCCCATCACGCCGGCGGCCCCCAGGGCCGCCCCCATAGCCGCGCTTGCGGCGGCGCCCGCAATGACTCCCTTGAGAGTCGAATCCATCTTTATCTCGGTGAAAATGCCGAGGGTCGTCGATACCACCCCGGTGAGCATACCCGGAAGGCCGGCCATCGAGAACCCCGCGGAGGCCGATGCCGAGGCCGCCTGGAGGTAGGAGGGCTTCTCGAAGTTGCCCCCCGTGGTTTCCTGAGGTGAAGTCCACCTGTCGATGGCCTTCAGGACATTTTTCGCTTTTTCGGTGAGGGTGCCGGCCAGGGTCACCTTATCGCCCTGGTCCGCCTGTTCCGTGCCTGCGGTTCTGCCGGCAGTCCCGGCATGATCTTCTGTTTTCTCCGGGTCCCCGGCCCTGATCTGAAGGGGAGCCTGTGATATGCCCTGCTGCGAAGTCGGTATGGTATTCATGCTGCACACTCCTTCCCATGCTATTTTACACGATGGCTCCCCGAATTTCCAGAGTACCGATGTAAACAATTTGAGAACTTTTCTCCACCGGCGGCAGGGGGGTCATTTTCTCCGGTAGTTCCTGGAGAAGCATTTTTCTGCCTCAACGGTGCCGATAAGGATCAGCGCGGCCCAGGTCGCTGTGGAAGGTTATGTCGCTGAAGCCCAGGGTGGTCATCACCGTGAGGGTCCAGAAAATTCCTGTGAGCCAGCAGTGGGAGTGGCCCTCGTAGGCCATGATATAATGGAAAGCCACGCTGAAGAAGCCCATCATCAGGATGAGCAGGGCGATGAACCTGGGCAGTATCCCCGTGTTGGTCTGGACGGTCTTCCTGCTCTTGTGCTTCCAATCTCTCCCTCCCCTTCTCCAATGTTTCTGAAAGGCTCATAGACTTCCTCTGTCATCCACAGTGCAGGAGCACTGCGAGTTTACGCGCCACTGCCACAACAGCGAGCTTTTTCGCTGCCTTTCCACCTCTCTAGACCATGTGCAATCCCCAGGCCTCAGATCACAACCCTTTCCAATCGGTTTTTCATATTCCTTTATCTTTGCAGTCATTCGGTAGATCATGCGAAGTTTTCGCGGATTCGCCACGAGTACCTCATGGCCAGGCTCTCAGCAATCCGTCAATCCACATTGAATGGGTTACCACTGGACAGAGTCTGATATAAAATATATCATAAAAAATGCTCGCTTCAGGCTGCCTGTTTTGAGCGTTCTTGTCAAATTTCCGGCCTTCCACCGGCCCTGGCGGAATCCCGGCCTCGCATCGAGTCGCAGAGACAATCCCGGAGATCAGGGAGTTCGTGGAGCGCCGCAGGGGCGACATAGCGGAGTTCACCGAGTGACTCTGAAGTCCACAGACCGCCTGAAGGTCCACCTCGCACGCGTCAGGCAGGCCAGGCCCCTCACAGTGAACATCAACGACTCCATGAGAAAAATCGGCTACGGCGTGACGACCGCTCGGGCATGGCGTGGACAGGGACCTGGAGCGCCGTGAAGCGATGAGTCATGCTTTTATGAAACAGAATTGACTGCAAAAGCCGGGGGCAGTCGGCGTTCCCGCTCCTCTCTCCTTATTCCTGCCTGAGAACGGCGGTCCTCCAAAGATTGTTGATATGGGAAGCCTTTAAGACTGCTTTGAGATACCAGGCTGAAATTGCCTGCTCCCCGTCCTGCAGACAGAAATACAAGGGCCTCACTGCGGCGGCGTGGACCCGGTGCGTCGTGCAGCAGTGAAGAGGGAAAAGCAGGAGAATGCAGTTTCTATGGAAATAATAAGAAAAAGGGGCATGGCGCCTGAGGGCACACCTTATAAGGCCCGGAGGCTTCCTCCCCGGAAATCCGGAGGTGCGGCCTTATGTGCAGATCCATGGCTGCGTGCCTGTTGATTGGAGCTGCCCTCGTGGCGTACGCCTTCTGCGGAGAGCGCCCGGCAGGGAGAGGAGCCTCTATGGAAAAAAAGCCCGCAAAAGAAGTCAGCTTCACGGAAGGGCTGGAAATCGCTCCCTCGGGCAGGCTGCTGGAGTGGCTGAAGAGGGAGGGCGCCGGCTCGCCGGGCGACAGAAGGCAGGTCAGGATCCCCGTGGTAATAAGGTTTCAAGGCTCACCACCCCTTTTCATCAAGGATGCCTTTATCGGCCTTTCCGTCAATGAATGTGAAAAGAGCCCCCTCTTTCTGCAGCTTGATGACAGCGCTCTGGGGATAGCGCTCTTGCAGCGTCTTGCCGGTGAATGCCCGGAGGGGCAGCAGTGGTGCGCGGTATGGCTTGAAGGCTACTGGGGAGCATTATGTGAAGGCATCCATCGCCACGAGGAGTCGGTCGGCACAGGGGCAGGGCCCGTGAAGTGGCCCTTCGCCGTGCGCAGGATTCATGGAAAAGTCGTTGATGCGGATCGGGAAAAGAACGCAAGGATCTTCATAGAGTCCCGCACTCCATAGGAAATGCGCTTTCTCATCCCATGCGCTTTTCCTGGTGATCCCCGCACCGGCTTTACCGAAGAATTGCACTATTGAGCACTCTCAGGGAGGCGGCAGATGAAAATAATCCTGTTCTCCTGCGCGCTCATTCTCCTTCTGGCAGGAGGCTTCGCCGCCTCAGCCGTACCCGGGCCTGAAAGCTCTCCCTCAGGGGAAATAGGGTCATATTCAACTTCCTCATATTCGACTTCCTCATTCTCGAAGTCTTCGGTTTCTTCATCGCCGCTATCTTCAGGCTCCCCGTCGTCTTCGGCTTCCATGGCTTCTTCTGCCCTTCTTTTGCGGATCTCCATGAGCCTGCTGACCCATGAGGCCGCTCTGACCGCGAGAATCAGCACAAGGAAAGGGGAGAGGAGCAACAGTATCGATGCTGCTATGGAGAGAAGCAGAAAGATCAGATTGACAGTCCCCATACCCTTATTATAGGGGCTGACCGGAGAGATGTCTGTGACATTTTTCACAGAATGAAAACCGCCTGAGAACTCTCCGGACGCCTCTGCTCCTTTCGCTCGGCACCGGGGAGAGGATGGCGCCGATCCAGAGCACATGGCAGTGATTGTCCACAAAGCCGGGAGTGAGCATTTTACCGCCGCCGCCTCCCCCTTTCATAGACCAGGAAGGGCGTGCCTTCCGAGAGGGAGCCGAAGGTGAAGGTGAGGCCATCGGGAGCCCTGCCCTTGACAGTGAGGGTCCGGAGGCCGTGGAGGAGGTGGAGGTGGCAGGCTTCACAGAGGGTGATGAGGTTCCAGGGGTCATCGGTGCCGCCCTGGGAGCGCCTGATGATATGGTGCACATGGAGATTACGGCGGCATCGGCAGCCCGGGGATTGGCAGCGGAACCGGTCGCGCTTCAGGATTTTATGGTGATGGGCCGCCTTTTTCAAGGTTCCCTCGGTGACAAGATAGTCAGCGAGGAGCGCCGCAAGGAATTTCTCTTCCGGGAGGATCGGGCTTTCAGCGCCTTCCACCTGGGAGAGCCTGGCGAGAAAGATGTGGGCCGCGAGGTTCCAGAGCACCTCAAGCTCCCGGGGGAGGAAGAACTTGATCATCATGGCGCCCTTCACTGCCCGGAAGGGGTCTTGTGATGAGAGGATGTCCCTGAGAAAGACCTCCTCGGGGCTCTCACCCCGGGGAATGGTGCAGGCTTCCCGGGCTTTTTCCAGTGACTGATGACACGAGCACAGGGCATTTTCGCATCCATGCCCATGGGGTGCCTGCTCCTCCCCGTTGCATACCCCCGCATGCAGTTGATCGCTCCCCGACTGGTTTTCGAGGCCCGCACACAGGGTGGATTTTTTTTCAATTTTCATGGAGGCTTCAGAGGCCATCATCTCATCGACATCGCTGAAATACTTCCAGGGCGCATCAAAGCGCCTGTCTCGGCCTGCAACGAGCTCCTCGTCGTCTGACGCGAGAGGCCACGAAGAGCAAAGAGAGGGGCCTTGATACCAGGACCCTATCCTTATGCAGTCCTGCACCTCCGAAGGGAGCTCGTGAAACCTTTCGTCGGTGACGTAGCGGAAGCCGGGAAGGAGCGCATAATTGTGGGGGACCAGGCAGTCATATTCAAGGATCCGGGCGACACGCCCCGCCTCTTCCCGAAGGTCCGCCGTGGGCACGCTCGCGGCATAGGCAATCCACTGCGATTCATTCCTGGGGTCCACGAGGGGAAGAATGAGGCGTGCCTGCTCCCTGGTGATGACACCTTTCCTGAAGGCATCTTCGGTGAGGGAGTGGCGGCGGAATCCCTGGGCGAGCCTGATGAGCTGACGGGTCTGGGCCATCGAAAATCCGCAGCGCTCCCCGGCATAGTCCTCGATGAACTCATAGCCGAGAAGGCGGTGGAGCTGCCGCTCATCCATCGCCCGAAGGAGCATTCCCGAGGCCACGTCGAGCCTCTGGCGGATGGAGGCGGCCTTTATGAGGCGATTCGCAATGGCCCTGGCGTCTCTTCCCGGCCAGGCCTCTTCCAGCCACGACGGGAAATGGATGCTCCAGGGCTGCTCCCAGGGCGAGCTGAAGGAAAGGCCTCCGAAGGCATGCCCGACAACCTCATCGGGATCGCTCACACGCCGGTTTCTCATCCGCCTTTTCAGGAGGGGGACCCGGGAGAATATGGGGCGGCTCCCCTCGCTATCGATGGCAGGAAGCTCTGGAGTGATCTCCCCGGAAGTCAGGTAATTGGCGAGAAGCGCCTCGACAAACCCCGCGACAGGCCCGTCATAGTGCTCTTTGTCCCGGAAGAAGGAGAGGGCGAAGTCCCAGGTGAGGGCAAGTGAGGGCGCCACGCTGAAATACATCATTGTGCCCTCGTCTCCGGCTTCGGGAGCACCTGCGGAAACGGGAGCCGATCCGGCCTTCCCTTCGGCGAGGGCCTTCTTCACTTCCCCCTCGAGGCCGCACAGGGAGCGCACCTCTGCAACGGCGAGCCACCGGGACTCATTCTCAGGCGTCGCGACCCTCGAGAGATGCCTGAGGGCGCTCTTTGCGATTCTGCCCTCAAGATAGGCCTCCCGCGTGAGGGGGAGCGCCCTGAGAAGCTCGAAGTTGTGCATCAGCTCCGACGCGGTGCGCCCCGAGAAAGAGAGATGCTCCGTGGCGAAGGTCCCCATGGAGCGGTATCCTAATTGATCAACCCCCTTTGTTTTCAGAGTGACGAGAAGGCCGCCGAGTATAAGATCCAGTGCCATGCGGCCGTGGACTGCCTCGCAGATCAGAAAATCAATGCGCGCTGCCCGCTCATCCCTGTCGATGGAGCCGAAGGTGATATCCTCCGTGAGCTTTTCCGCCTCTGGGATAAGGCCTTCCCTGGTGATCTTGACCAGGTGCTCGGGCCTGCGGAGGGTTCCCGAGGGGAGCTCATAAGGCTCAGGGAGGAGGAGCATGTCCTCGTAATCATTGGAAGGCAAGGAATCACCGAGGTGAAGAAGCTCTTCTTCATCAGGGAGAAACAAGGTATCAACGGATTGGGTTACATGTGTATCCATGGTTATATCATAGCATATCAATGAAGAAATATCAAACAGGTCTCCCATCAAAAACCCCATGACAGCAGCGTTGAAAGGCCATCGCTGGATGTCCTCCAGAGACCCCGGAAGGGCCTTCAATATCAAAAATGACCCCGAAAGCCGCTGTGCGCCAGTCAGCGAGCGGCTGGGCCGGTTTCCGGGCATTTCAATGCGGACCTGCCTCCTGGCAAAAGTATTTTGTAACCGTTCAGCCCCTCACCAGGAACAGCTGATAGTGGATACCTTCCGTCATCAGATCATGGATATGCCGCTTCTGGCTGTTGCAATCGTCGATCATCTGCTGCACGCGATGAGATGCCCCACATGCAGAAAGGTAACACGCGCAGAGCTTCCAGAAGGTGCAACCTGGAGTCCTTTCCGGCCTGGCTCTGGTCCGGGGTGGCCCTAGACCTGACGGTTGCCGAAACCTGCAGGCGGCAGGGACTCAAGCTCATGAATTTTCTTGTTGATGGGGTCAAAGCCCACGCAATAGGGAAACCTGCTCCGTCTCTCCTGCCGGTTCCCTCTGGTTGATTGTGAAGTGCAGGTGATGTGCGTCATTGATTCCTTAAAATTTCCCGATCCAAGTCTTGATCCTGAAATATCTTCTTTGTGTTTCTTGAGGTCAAGAGCTGGGCACCTCCTGAACGGTTACCAAAAGAGAATACTATATTACGGGCATTGCCTGCCCTCCCCTACCTGATATGCGTTTTATAGACCACGCTTATATCAGGAAGTCGTTCAAGCCAGGAAGCCACCAGGCGCAGCATCTCATCCTTTCCCGGAGCGCATTCTTCTCTGCTGGGAATTGTCACGTGGATCTCCATCCCCTTGGCATAGCCCCAGATACCTGTTACCAGAGTATCTCCGGTGATCTTCGCCCTGTATGATAATAGCAGCGGCCATCCCTCACCGTCATAACTGCCTGTAACCCTGAGGCTTCCATCCTTGCTGAAATTCTGCCTTTCAAGTCCCTTCTCATCATACTCACCTTTTTTATATCTGTTCTCCACATTGGTGCCGGCAGTAACCGTCAACTCCACCGTAGCGGTCCTGGCATCCCTGTCTTCAACCACACCGGGTCTATCCTGGAAAACTGCATGGAATTTCTGGAGGAAGTAGCAATAGTCGCTGCTGTTTCCCCACATGCCTGTCTTTGCCGGCACAGCAGGCCTTCCAGGGGCGATCATGAGTTTTTCCTCCCGCTCGGTGAGGCTCTGCAGAGGCCTGTACCATGCAAAATCTTCCGGCCTGATGTGGAGGGACGCCGCAGGAATGTCTGCAGCAGTCTTCTTTTCCCGGAAACCTGGTTCGTGCTTCACGACACCAGAGGAGACCGTCACCACAAACTCAGCCCTTCCAATTGACCGGGAAGGATTCGCGCGGTCCATCAAGGTGACAGATCCCCTGTGCAAACCTTCTTTCTCATAGAGGTGCTCCACGTGGGAGGCTGTGCCTTCGATTTCTGTTCCATCGCCGTAATCCCACCTGAACCATGGCTTCTGGGGACCACCCTCAACGGAAGCATTGAAGCTTATTCCCTCTCCGGGAGCACTCTTTGCCTGGTGAGGCTCCACTTTTAACCCAGGAGCAATGAAGTTCACCATGTACCTGTTAAAGTTGACGTATTTGTATTTGTCAAGCCCGGGAGGGATGCGCAGGTAAAGAACTCCGAGATCGTTCTTTCCTCTTTCAAGCTTGATGGGAGCCCATCTCCCCTGATTCTCTGAGAGATTGTCAAAAGAGCAGATCATTTTGTCCTTTCGGTAAAAGACAAGTCTGGCATCGTAATTGAGAGGGTTTGTGATCCAGAGTTCTCCCCTGCCATCAGGATCGATCTGCAGCATGTCCTGGAGGTTTACTTCCAGGACATCCTTCAGAGGCTTTGTCACAAACCTGCCATTGGAATCGATCCCTGTTGCCGCAACAAGCTCCATATCGGGGATGAAGATATCTTTTCCTGGATCCCTGCCTTCCTTGAGCATCATCCAGAGATTCCGGACCCTCTCTCTGTTGATCAGGGCGAAAAGCCCCAGATAGCCGATGCGGTCATATATGGTCTTCCCCTGCGAGACATCTCCGGCATCAGCACCTGAGCTGTATGGCTTGAATGCTTTGCGGGGTGCTCTTTCAAAAAGAATGCGCCTGCTTTTGCCCGGGAAATTGGGATCGGCAACATCGATGCCTTCTCTGGTGACACTCCATGCAATGATGGCGTGAGCGCCTCCCTTTTTGGAGCTTTCTATGCGCATGAACTGAGGATTCCCTGTAAGCTGCATGGCATAGGCAAAAGCGTAATATGTCGCCTCGTCATCTTTACCAGCCGCTCCTTGCCAATCGATATTTCTGGACACTCCTGTGAAGGCAACGCGCTCGTGCTGAACAGCCGAGCAGAGGCGTATGGCCAGAGAATCATCCTGCCACAGCAGAGGTGTGCTTTCGTGTCCGTTATTGTCAAAAAGACCGTGAAGCGGTGTGTCCCAGCCTATCCTTCCCCTGAAGAGATAGTAGAACATGGCGGCAATCGACTGGCCGGCACAATGTCCATCTGGCCTGGCATATGATCCATAGTTGGGCATCTGGAAATCGTCAGTTCCCGGCCTGAAGCCTGTATCAATGCTGTCAACAATCCGTCCCTTTTTTACCTTTGAGACCACCACGTCAGAAAAATGGGCGGTTACGGCGGTGAGAGATATGCTGTCATAGCCTGCAAAAGGGATGCCTTCGAGGCTTCCGCTCTCACGGTCATAGAAAAAGGCCAGAGCCGCCTCATCATCTGATATTCTCACAGGGATACGGAGCGTTATGGGCTTTTCGGAAAAGCCCCCCCCGTTCTTTATGGAGATGAGTGGCGTGGCGGCGTTGAAAAGACTCCCGTAACGGTGGGATTTGATCTCCGCCATGCTTAGCTCAAAAACCGTTTCTTTCCTGTAAGCTCCAGATGGCACCGTGATGCAGAGACCATCCATCTTTGTGCCGGTTCCGGAGACATTAATGACACATCCTTTTTCTGACACAGCGTTGCTGGTAAGATGGCGCGGCGACCCCAGAGTCATCGTTTTGCTTCCTGTATTGCTTAGAAGATAGAGCACCAGCAAAAAGAGACCGACAATGACGAAAAGCACTGTCAGCAGGGGCAGAGCTCTGAAGCGGCCCCTTTTCTCATGAATCTGCTGCCCCTTCATTGTCGGAGAGACAGATATTTCAACTGCCTTCGGCTCAGCCTGAGAATCACCGTTTGCAAGAGTCCTGCCGCACTTGTCGCAGAAGCGCGCGCCAGCACGACATAATCTTCCGCATGAGATGCAGTATTGCCTCTCAGGTTCAAGGGAGGAGCCGCAGAGTATGCAGAACCGGGCATCCCGGGCGGCATCAGCACCACATCGTCGGCATTGCATAGAGTCTTTTCCTTTTCTTCTGTCGGTGATATCATATATTATCAGACCATGGGTGTACAAGTTCTTTCAGGAAGTCCTCCATCCTCCTTACAGAGGCAATTGCCACCTTACGCCTGCACTTCCGCTCTGTAATGCATCACGCAGGCAGCATTCATGGCAATATCCAAAGAAGCATCAAAACTGTGCCATACTGAAGTGTTCAGTATCCGATTCAGTATAGTCGTGCAATAAGATACTCACATGCCGCCCGCCTTTTCAGCGTGAGAAATGAGAAAACCAAAAGGAGCGGACCGAGTGAGATATCTGCCTGCCCAAGGCTTTGCGTGTGCTTAACAAGAAGCACGCGGTTGAGGCGGGCAAAACAAGCGCTTTATCGATTCGCGGAGAGAAGCCTGCTTTCCGCCCGGGTGGCCTTCGGCTTCCAGCTCGATTCTCCTCACTGACAGGGATACCGATTGTGCACGGTGAATCTCCCGCCATCATGAGGATCGATTCCTTGATCGCAGGGAGGTAACCGTGAGAAAAGACTTCTACCTCTACAACGAAGCCGGCGGATTCTGCCTTCATTCGAGGGGGATGGGCGGCCTGAGCCGCCGCGGGCTCCTGGAGGATCTCCCCGGAAAAGTGAAAGAAGGCCTGGTGATTCCCGTGGAGCTGGTGCAGGACGACAGCTTCCGTGTCCGGGTGGTCCTCGGGGACCTCGAGAAGGAAGAGGAGGAGCAATGGATCGGGAAACTGGTGTGGAAACTGCAGGTGCCTGACGGATGCCTTGCCGTTGAAGGCGGGCTGGACCCTGAGACCAGGGATGGCGGCGACCATGTCCGGTATCTTGACATACCGCCGGGAGAGTATCTGGTGGAGATCCATACCCTCCTTACAGGGGTGAACGGGCGGGCATGCCTGGAGTCGGCCGAGGGAAGCGAGGCCCTGGGCGCCTGGTTCAGGCGCACTCGCGGGGACGAGCCCATGCCAGCCTGGCTGAAATATCGCCTCCTGTGCTACCCGCAGCAGGATCCCGGCCATGAGCATGACTGGGAAGCCCTGCAGAACACCGCTGAAGAGATGAGCCTGGAGAGAGAGGCTGAGAAAAGCCCCACCATAGATTTCCTGGTACGCCTCTCCCCCCTGGAGCGTGACCCGCCTGCCCTCCCTGGTGATTTCAATGGCTGGTTCAGCGCCGCGGCCAATGCACGCATTCCGGAGCGCTTCCCCACGGGCCTTCCGGTAGCAGGCATTGAGCCCGGCCGGGAGTCCCGCCCCCCCTGGCGTCCACAGTCACCTGAAGCGTCTCACCTGCTTGAATCTGTAGCTGAAGCCGTGTCGCCTCTGGAGGGCGGCCCTGTGGGACTGCCTCTCTCATCCCTCCACCATCTTGCCAGGATAGCCTCCTGGCTCAATGAAACAGTGTGGGCGGTCATGCTCCTGGAGCCGCCCGAAGGGGAAATCCTGGAGAATCCGGGCCTCGCTCCCACTTTCAGTCTCGGGATTGAAGCTCAGGGAGGCAGGATGCTGCTGAGCCTCAGGCCCAGGGACAAGCTGTCCCTGGCCGCTGATCTGCAGAAAATCTCATCATCCCTGGCCGGAATGCCGCAGGGAACCCTGCTGGAGCTGGTGTTCGGGAATTACGGCGGAACTGAATCCGAGGGAAGTCTCCGCTTCCGGGGCATCCTGAAGAGAGGCATTGTGACCGTCACCCACGCTTTCCCCCCCGTTCAGTGCGCCTCCCTCGCCGGGGCAGTGGATTTCTCCGCGTACTTCGAGGAAGGGAAGGTCAAGGCGCGGGATACCGGAGAAGCGGAGCGCGTGATGAAATGCTGCCGGAGCTTCGGCAGCCGGTGGGTTGAAGTCATCGGTCTGTCCGTGAAGGATGATACCCTTGAGCTCGCGAGGGAGGATCCCGGCGAGCTCTGGAACGTGGCCCGCTTTGCGTTTGCCATGCAGTGTTCCGGGATATGGCCCGCCTGGACGTGGTGGGACCGCTTTCATCCTGAAGGACGTCCCGATGGTGCATGATCACCGCGGGTCTGAATGGAAGAGGCGGACAGGGAAGATTCTCCCCCGGTCACCTTAACGGGGAAAGCGACCTCTTCCTCCGGCAGGGTGATAAGTCAGGCCATCATCAATGAGATTTTTAAGAGCAATGAGACCGGCCCTTTATGGACAAAGTCCCTGCCCAATGCAATAGTCAGCGATAACGCCATCATCGCAGCCGGAGGCAACAGCATTTTTCTCGGCTCAAAGGATCATATTTCCCGGCTTGACGAAGCGACAGGAAAAATCATCTGGGAAAAAGAGATAAGGGGCTATACCGGCAATAACAGGGACAGCCTGGAATTCGATGGCAAAGCGCTTCTTCAGCTCAAGAATAGCGGCGATGGCATTGACCGGTGCATCGTGCTTGATGGAGCCACCGGAAACGAAAAGTGGCGCAATGAGCTGTTTCCCCATGACACGCTCCTCCTTAACGACAAGGGAGAGATTTTTATCCGGCATGCCAGGGGGTTTTCGATCCATGACGGCAGTGACGGAAGCACAAAAGGCTCAGTCACCATGCAGATCTCCGAAGACGAGAGCTATGTGGCGGTTATCGGGGCAATGCCCGACGGTTCCGTATTCGCAAGCACCACGGAAAACCTCTGCCATCTTTCGCGGGAAGGAAAAATTCTCTGGAGTTCAAAGGGGCCAGCCCTTTCGGACTTCTTGATAACGGGCGGCAGCATCGTTTACAAGGATTCCGGCGGCACGCTGATCAGGAAAGACGCGGTGTCAGGCAAAACGATCTGGAAAAGCGATGAAAGAGATCTGAAGATTATTGCCCATACCGACAGGGAGATTTATGCGAGGAGCCCTCAGTTTACCCTGTTTTGTATCGACATGGCTTTTGGGAGCGACAGATGGCAGGTCCCCGGCGACTTCACCCTCTTTTCCAGCCTGCAGGCTCTGGGCGATGACGGCACTCCCTTTGTGGCGCGAGGGTCAAGGATTGAAGCACTGGATCCTGCCACGGGCAGGCCGAAGTGGTCAACAGAGCTCCGCTCAGACGAACTGGAGAGATATTCAAGCGCGGTCGTCAGGCAGAACAGTCTCTTCCTCTCTGCCCGCGAAAGATTCTGCGCAGTGGACACCAGAAGCGGTGAAATACTGAGAGAGCTCAGGATGAAGAACGCGATATCCCAGTTTGCTGTCACCGACGGCGGTAATATCCTCATTCAGGTCCGGCCTTCCCTGCTCGGCATCACCTCCCCTTCAGACCTTCACTGCTACTCTTCTGACTTTACCATTCCCTCTCCCCGCTCTCAATCCGCAGACGAAGGCGATGCCGGCGTGGTAATCGACGAGGAATGGGTCACCATAGACGGGGTAAAGCTCCCTAAAAAGAAAGAAAAGCTTCAGCCTTAGCAGTCATGGAAAGACGGAAGCGGCACTGCGGGGCAGTTCCGGGAGTCTCTGTACGGCAGATGGCTCTGAAAATCAGGAATCCTCCGCATCCCGGACGCTTTCGAAAAGGTTGATATCCCACCCTACAAGGTCGCGGCGTACGGCGTCAATGCGCTCCCTCGGAAGCAGCCCTGCAAGCTCTTCACCCGTGACTACTCCGCCGAGAGCTTCTCCCGACTCCCATATATGGCAGATGGTATGCCATGTGAGAATCGCCGCGCCCACGGCGGTAGGGTACGAAATGTAGGTGGCACCCGCATAAGGCGTATTCAAAAGCCCGTGATACCGCAAAAAACTTAAACCGATAGTCTGAATACTTGTCTGAAGCTCATTCCGCACAAACTCTCTGACCCTGATTTCTGCGACGGCGCAAAAATGTGCCCGCCGGATAACGCCCGACCTCAAAAGATCTTCAATACGGCGGGGCTTTTTCATTCCGGGCATCACCGCGCGCACAATCGCATCGACGGTGAGGTCGGAATTGTTACCCACACTGGCCTTGGAAAACAGATTCAGCTGATAGAGAGCTTTCACCAGTTCCACTTCATACCCTCCGGTAAAGATCCGGATAGTCTCGATATCCGGATAAGATCGGTGGAGTGAAAGGAGCTCTTCCTGATAGAGAGGATATTGCCTGCAGGGACGCTGTTCATGGGGAAATGTATAGTCCCGCGCGTAGGTAAACGGCGCAGAGGTTACCATTTTTCCCTTGCAGAGATGCCGCGGATGCTGAGACAGCTCCTCCAGGGCAATGGCGGGAGACCATGAGAATATCACCGTATCGGCATCGATGTCCTCCAGCAGATACAGGTCAACGGATTCTATGCTCAGCTCTTTTCGTCCCGTTCCCCGCAGGTATCTGATATGCTCGCCGATAAGGAAGTTGGTAATCCCGGGCGATATCCCCATATTGATAAGAGCCGTGATCCCCCGCTCCCGCAATTCACGGTCATAGGCATACTGAGAAAAGGTGAGAGACTTTGAAGTTTCCAAGGTATACATGTCGGCAGCCAGATCGACGGTATGCACTCCAAGGCGCATCCCGAGCTCAATAAGGGGATCATTGAATATCGGAAGTGCCGCATTGACCAGAAGAGATGCTCCATCCAGCATGCGGTCATAAGGAGGCTCGCAGGCAAGCACCGGGTCAAAGCTCTGCACGCCCGCCAGCTCTATCCGGTTCATGAATTCCTCGGCATGGTATAAGGCATCCTGTGCCCCCGCCGGATCTATGGTGAAGACAAGGAACCGGACTTCTATCCCGTCTCTTTCTGCCAGCTCCGCCAGGCAGATCAGCATGCTGGCTCCGACTGCCCCCAATCCGAAAAAAACAATGGTGACCGCCGGAGCATCATTTGAAGGAGCCTTGCTTTCAGGGTGAATCACTTTTTCCTCCCCTTTTCCAGAATGGCCGGGAATCAGCGGCTGGCATGAATCTGATTCTGCAGGCTGAGGAGATTGTATCAAAAAATTGCCTTTTAGTCCACTTTTTGGGAAAATAATCGCCCGCTATGATTACCGGCCTTGATCGCGGGATATTTCTTTCAGGAGGGGCAGGATCCTGTCGGGCATGAAGTTCATGAAAGTGAGGCCGATCATGCAGTAGGCAGTGTGCTCGTATGCACTGGAAGGGATACGGCCCGAACAGGTTTCGAATGTCGCGTGGATTGGACAGATGCGCGCCACGAAGGGCGCCATTGCCCTGGCGGCAATTTCAAGAAAGGCAGTGCTGATGTCAACAGGCAGGTAAGTGCACGGCACTCCCTGCTGCTGGAGATATTTCGCCCCCCCGCTCAATGGGCTATTAGAATATTCATCCAGGGTCATGCCACATCCTTCAGCCCCCTGCCCTCAAGGAGAAGCCGCGGTACTTTCGGGCCCGGTTTGAGAAGTGGCTCCAGGTGTTGAAATTCGGCGAGCACTATGCCTTTGACCCCGGGAAAGCTCCCGGATCTTACTCTGTTCTGCAGAGCCCGGTGTGCGGCAGGGGGACTGAAGGCTCCTGAAACTGCACGCTGATGACATCATCAGCATGTTTCTGCGTAAAATTGAGCCTTATCCTGTACACTCCATCTTCTTCTTTTACGCTCCAGCCTTCTTTCGTTTCGTTCCCGTTGATCGCGAGAGATTTCGGCGGGTGCGGTGATATGAACTTGGCTTCGCTGGAATGCCCGGGGAAAGCTGAAAGAGAGAGCTCCATCGTGTTTCTGGCGGGATCGAACCGGGGGCTGTGCACCATTGAACCGGCAGAGGCAAGGTAGGGCGTTTCCGGTGCGCCGAGGGTAATCTCGACCTTTTTCCCCGGTGAAGGACCCTCCGGGACCACGGCGGAAGGGCAGGGGGCACCGTCATACCTGATGCTTCTGATATATCTCCCGGAGCCGGTGATGTCAACCGTCACCGGCCTGCCTTTCAGGGATACCGTGTAGCGTGTGCCTTTCTGACCGTTCGCCAGAAAAGGATCAAAGGAGATGTTCCATTCGTTTTCATGATGGCCAAAGAGGTTGTAGAGCGAATAGAGGTACCAGGAGCCTGCCCAGAGGAAATGAGGCTTGTCCACCTCTCCAAAGACTTCAGGATCGCCGCTGTTCCCGTTTCTGCACTCGTACATCGCAGGCTGGCCGTGGGGCCCGCTCTTTATGCCTTCAAGAGTCATGATATCCTGGATGAACTTCAAGGCATCCTCTTTTCTGCCTGCAGCAATAAGGGCGAGGGCGTACCACGCATTGCCGTGATACCAGATCCCTCCGTTCATATAGCGGTAAGGGTCGCCGGCCTCGTTCCCGGAAAAATGGAGATAATCCCCAAGGGTATGAAAGTCCATGGGGTAAACGTTGTATATGCCTGTGTCTTCCTGCAGGAGCTTTGACCGGGCAGTATTGACAAGTGCCTCCTTCTTTCTGCCGTCGAGAAGGCCGAAATGGGCTGCCAGCAGAGAGCCTGTGTAGTAGTGGGTGTCTTTTTTCCCATCGCTGAAATAGTTCATGAGATAGCTGCGGTCCTTGTCCCAGAGCTTCTTTTCCAGCTTTTCCTGCATCCTGTCGGCCATATCCTCATACTCTTTAATCTTCTTGGCGTCTTTTCCCAGCACGGTGCTCACATAGGCGAACTCCCTGAGGGATCGTATGGCAAGGACTGTCATGTAGGTCCGCGGGCCGAAGCTGTTTCCTATGTCCCACCAGTCAGGCCTGTGAGCCCAGATAAGGTCATCATGCTTATTGATCAGCGACTGCGTGACGCTCTTCCGGAGGAGGGGGTAGAGTCTCTTAAGGGTATCCACATCGCCGGAATGCCGGAGGTACCGGGCAGAGACATTGAGGAACCAGAAGTGGTTCCAGTTGTCTCTGCCCGCATATTCGGTCTCGAAATGATCGTCCTTCCAGTAGCGGGCATGGGGGATGATTCCCTGGGAATTGGCGTGCAGAGCGGTGTAGAGGAGATCCCTTTTTACGCGGGGGAGATCAAAATTGACTGCCGCCAGGTCGGTGAGAAGCGCATCGTGGGTGAAATAGAAATTATACTCGGCAGGGCAGGGCATTGGCCTGATCTGCCCATCTATGTAATGGGCGTTTGCCGCGAGAATGCCTTTTGCCCAGAGGGCGGTCGTGTCAATCTCCGCGATGCCCGTCTCAATCCTGCCTTCCCCATGGACTTTGTCCAGGATGGACTGCTCATAGAGCGCGATCTCTCTCTGATAATTGCCGAGAAGGTATCGGACTGTTCCCTCCTCCTCGCCTTTTCTGCACGAGCCTGTCACCTGGATGACTTTCATCTTTTCGCCGGGCTTCAGGGTTTTTCTGTAATGAAAGGCCGCCGCGGGATTGCCGGTCTGCTTGTTTTCAGCAGAATACCCTGAAGGGGGATCTCCTGCATTCGCCGCGAAGATAACTGCATTCCGGGTCTCAGGCTCTTCATACGTGGCATACAGTGCCCGGTTTTTCGCGTCATAGCGGGATACGGGCTTGTTGAGCCGCGCGAAAGTGCTGCTTGTGCGGATCGATGTCTCAAGGCAGGAATCCAGATTGAGCTCCTGAACGCGGCCGGAATTGTTGGTTATTTCCATCTCCATGACCATGGCAGGCTTATCTTTGCAGAACCTGTAAGAAACGGCGACTGTCTTTTCTCTATCCTTCCGCTCAAAGACTGCCGAATAGGGGGTAAGCGTGCAGTCAAAAGGCTTGTCGCCAATCTTTTCCGCTGCCCGGTCTCCCACTTTCAGGCCGAAGGTGAGGACGGGGTAATCGCCCCGGTTCCAGTAATCCTTTGATACATCGATGCTGTTCGCGACAGGGTAATAGAAGCTTATCCTGTTGAGCTGAATGGAGCTGTGATGCGTTTCTATTCCCACATAGGGGCTTCCCACCTCAATCTGGCCCACTTCGCGGCCCTTGATAACCTGGGCGAGCTTTTCCTCCGTATTCACCGGCTGCAATGACCTGTTCTCTGACACACCGGGGCCTGCCCCCGCACGCTCCGCGAGCCTCTTTGTCCCGGCGTCGGCGGGAGCCTTCTTTTTCCTGGAGAATTCAATCATATCTTTCTCAATAGCCCGGGCACAGTCATTTTCATGATCCACGACCTCATGGATTCCCGCAGGAGTATTCAGCAGTGCCGCCTGATGGGCGCCAATCATTTCCATTCCATTACCCCCCTGGGTGGAATACGTGGCCTTGGGACTCGCCGCCAGTCAGAAGCCCTCGAAGATGTCCAGGCTATGATCCGGCGAGGTCAAAACGGTCAAGGTGCATGACTTTGTTCCACGCTGCGACAAAGTCGTGCAGGAACTTCTCCCGGGAGTCCTCGCATGCGTAGACTTCCGCCAGGGCCCGCAGCTGCGAGTTGGAGCCGAAGATCAGATCGACACGCGTGGCGGTCCACTTCAGCTCACCGGTCCTGCGATCATGCCCTTCGAAGAGGTCCCGGGCTTCCGATACCGCCTTCCATGTCGTGCCCATTTCGAGGAGGTTCACGAAGAAGTCGTTGGTGAGGGCCTCGGGCTGCTTCGTGAAGACGCCGTGCTTTGTCTGCCCGAAGTTGGTGCCAAGGACGCGCATGCCGCCCAGGAGAACCGTCATCTCGGGCGCGGTGAGCGTCAGCAGCTGCGCTCGATCAACGAGCATTTCCTCGGCCGATACCGGGAGCCTGGTCTTCTGGTAGTTGCGGAACCCGTCGGCGGCCGGTTCGAGCACGGCAAAGGATACCGGATCAGTCTGCTCCTGCGAGGCGTCCATGCGTCCCGGCGTGAAGGGAACCGTCACCTTGTGGCCGGCATTCTTCGCTGCCTGCTCGACACCGGCGCAGCCGGCAAGCACAATCAGGTCGGCGAGGGAGACCTTCTTCCCGCCGGGCTGGGCGCTGTTGAACGCGCTCTGGATGCCCTCCAGGGTTTTGAGGACCTTCGCGAGGCGGGCCGGCTGATTGACTTCCCAATCCTTCTGCGGTGCAAGGCGAATGCGGGCGCCGTTCGTACCGCCGCGCCTGTCAGATCCGCGAAACGTGGATGCCGACGCCCAGGCCGTTGAGACCAGCTCCGACACGGACAGGCCTGAAGCCAGGATCTTGTCCTTCAGGGAGGCAATGTCCTTTTCATCAATCAATGGGTGGTTGACGGCAGGAATGGGGTCCTGCCAGATGAGCTCCTCCGCGGGAACCTCCGGCCCCAGATAACGCGCGCGGGGGCCCATGTCGCGGTGCGTCAGCTTGAACCAGGCGCGGGCGAAGGCGTCTGCGAACTGATCCGGGTTCTCCATGAAGCGCCGGGAGATTCTCTCGTAGGCGGGGTCAAACCGCAGGGAGAGGTCGGTGGTGAGCATGGCAGGCCCGATACGCTTTGAGCTGTCATGGGCAGCAGGCACGGTGCCGGCACCTGCATCTGCCTTCGGCTTCCACTGGTGCGCGCCGGCAGGGCTCTTCGTCAGTTCCCACTCGTAGCGGAACAGGGTCCTGAAGAAGTTGTCGCCCCACTTCGTCGGCGTGCTGGTCCAGGTGACTTCCAGGCCGCTGGAGATCGTGTCAGCGCCTTTGCCCGTGCCAAAGCTGCTTTTCCAGCCGAGGCCCTGCTCCTCGATGCCGGCAGCTTCGGGCTCAGGCCCTACATGCTTTGCATCGCCGGCGCCATGGGTCTTGCCGAAGGTGTGGCCGCCCGCGATGAGCGCAACGGTCTCTTCGTCATTCATTGCCATGCGTGCGAAGGTCTCGCGGATATCCCGCGCCGCAGCAATCGGATCCGGATTCCCGTTCGGGCCTTCCGGATTGACGTAGATCAGGCCCATCTGCACGGCAGCGAGCGGATTCTCCAGAGCCCGGTCGCCGGAGTAGCGCCTGTCATCCAGCCACTTCTCTTCAGAGCCCCAGTAGGTGTCCTGTTCCGGTTCCCAGATGTCCTCCCGCCCGCCGGCGAAGCCGAAGGTCTTGAATCCCATCGACTCCAGAGCGACGTTGCCGGTGAGGATCATCAGGTCTGCCCATGAAATCTTCCGGCCATACTTCTGCTTGATCGGCCAGAGGAGCCTGCGCGCCTTGTCGAGATTGACATTGTCGGGCCAGCTGTTGAGGGGAGGAAAGCGCTGGCTCCCGCTCCCTGCACCGCCGCGGCCGTCGCCGGTGCGGTACGTGCCGGCGCTGTGCCACGCCATGCGGATGAACAGAGGTCCGTAGTGTCCGAAGTCCGCCGGCCACCAGTCCTGCGAGTCGGTCATCAGCGCCCGCAGATCCTTCTTCACCGCCGCCAGATCGAGACTCTTGAACTCTTCAGCGTAGTTGAAGCCCTTGCCCATCGGATTGGACCTGGAGGAATGCTGATGCAGGATTTCGAGCCGCAGCTGGTTCGGCCACCAGTCCCGGTTCGACGTGATCCTGCCTCCCCTCTGCAGGTGAGCCCCGCCCGTTTCATGGGTCTTGCTGTCTGTGCTCATGATGTTCGCTCCTTTCAGACTGAGAGATAGTTCAATTCAGGTCTGAAGCTGCTGTTCAGCTGCAGACCCGCCTTGTTGACCACAGGTGAGAAAATCAATGCGATCCAGGTATCTTTCCGAAATGAACTCTCGTGCTTCTTCAACAACCACCCCCCTTTTCCTGCAGTTCCGCTGTCGAGCGCCTGGTCCAGCCCCTCTCGCATCCTCCACCACCATAACGGGCAGAAAGAAAAACAGGGCAGCGGCGACGTAACCCATCCCCTCCTTGCTTCAGGGAATCAGCGGCCTCTCCCGCCGCGGGGGAAGATGAAGGTGAGGCTGTGAGGCGCCGTGCCCCTTATGACAAGGTGGCCCTCGTGGACGCACCGAAGGTGGTGGGCCATGCAGAGGGTGATGAGATTGCCCTCGGTGTCGGGACCGCCATGGGAGCGGTACCTGATATGATGGCCGTGAAGATTGCGCCGGCACCGGCAGCCAGGGACCTGGCACTGGTGGTTGTCCCGGGCGAGGACGCGGTGGTGAAGATCCCTTTTTTCGGGGTGGTCCCAGGCGGCGAGGAAGGCATCAAGAAGGGTCTCGATAAAGAGGGCGAGGTCCTCTCCGCCCCAGAGCCTCACCGCATGGTTCCAGAGGGGTATGAGGTCCCTTTTCAAAAAGAAGCCGATGAGGGCACCCCTGTCCTGGGGATTTGAACCGAAGGTTCCGTCTTTGTGTGTCTCCCCGGAAAGGATAGCGGCGATCTCGGGGAGTTCAGGGTGCTCCCCGCCCTGGGTGACCTCCCAGATGACGGCTCCCCCGGAACTATGTCCCCCTTCCCTTGTTTTTTGCTGTGCGGAAATCTGGACTGCGGCATCCGAACCCTTATCCCCATTGGATTCCGTGCCATTAGAAGCAGGGGCAGGGAGCCTCTTGACGGATCTCCCCGTGACGGCCACCTCGAAGGCCTCGGGAGCGATGTCCCACTTTTTGTGTACCGCCCTCTTCGCAAAGCGGAGGAACGCCTCGACGGCCTGCATGAGGGTGGCCACCGGCACTTCCTGGGCGTAGGAGAGCCACGCCCCCTTGACGCGGGTCCCCTCATTGAAGACTTTGGCAAGATGCCGTGCCTGCTCGGGGGTGAGCTTCCCCTCATGCACAAGGTCCAGCATATCGGGATACTCCAGATAACTCCTTTCCTGTTTGATGAGGGAATAGGCGGTGCTGCGAGACATCCCCAGGCGCTCCCTGGTATAGTGCCCGAGGGAGAGGAAGAGCATGTCCCTGTAGAGCCCGAAATTGTTGAGAGTCCGAAGGAGCCTCCCCTGGTAGAAGGAGAGGGAGTGGCGCAGGGAAGCCATCTTCCGGAGGCGGGCGACCGTCTCGAAGGGATCGGCGGGAGGACGCACAAGGGTGCTGTCGGGAGTGACGGCGGTATCGGCATCAGGCCTGTGGTTCCCGGGAGCCTGAAACTCCGAAGGAAGCTCCACCGTGACAGGTTTCCAGGGCAAAAACTCCCAGAGGTGCGACACCTCTTCGAGATCCTTGTGGACCTGGCGGGCAAGCTCCTTGTCCCGCTCGCCGAAGGAGGCCTCGTCATCGAGGGAGCCGATGGCACCCGCCAGGGCGCCAAGGAGAAGGGCTTTCTTCTCGATGGCGGGATCGGTTCCGTTCTCCTTGGTGCCGGAAGCATCAAGGCTATTCCGAGAGTATGCCCCCTCGCCGTGGGTGACGCAGGCTCCCTGGGAGTCTTTCCCCTGCGAGCGGCAGAGAGAAGCTCCCGCGGCCTCCCGAGCCTCAGGCTTCCCTGTCCCGGAATCGGAATCCTCCGGAGACTGCACCGTTGTGCCAGGATCCCCGATACCCCCGAGCGGCGCCGAAGCGGCGAACTCCGCAAGAAGGGCCTCCACGAAGCTCTCCGAAGGGAGCTCCGCCTCCTCGATCCTGCGGAAGACCTCGAGGGCCCGATCCCATTTCGCGGCAACGGAAAAAGGAACCCGCGCGCTTACCGCGAGGCTCCCTGTGTCCTCCTCGTAATCACTCCTGGCGACGAAGGCATTGATGCCGCTCCCCTCGGGGCCGCCTTCAGCATCCCCCGAACCATCCCTTGTGCCGGCCTCCCCGGCGCCGGCTTTAAAATTCTTCACCTCCTCTTCAAGTTCTCTTATGGTGGAATACATGGCCTTGGAGAGCCACTCCGCCTCGGTCTCGGGCGTCACTACCTGGAAAAGATGCCGCAGCGCGCTCTTGCGGAGGTGCCCCTTTTCAAGAGCTTCCCTGATGAGGGGGAGCTTCTGAAGGGCCTTCGCGTTCCGCATCAGCTCATAGCAGCTCCTGGAAGAGATCCCCAGCTCCTCCCGCACAAAGTCCGAGATCTTCACGTAGCCGAGCCTCTCGAGCTGCCCGCTGAGAGAGAGAAGGGCCTCCCCGATGAGAAGGTCGAGTGTGACCCCGGCATGGGAGAGGCACCAGAGGTTCCAGTCCAGGACCTCCGCGGTGAGATCGCGAAAGATGTGGCGGCAGTTCGAGTGCGAGAGCACCTCGTCGGCGCCGTATGTCACCAGCGGGAGGCCGGGGTGTGCCTTGAAGACCTGCCCGCCCTCCATGGCGGCCTCGTAGCCGGGATACTCGCGGATCGCCCCGGTATTCACAATGATCCTCCTTTCATCAATATGGATAAGAAGAAACTTATGTATCTCTTATATTAATTATATCTTATTGAATGGTAAAAGTCAAAAGATGTGACTGCCTGAAAGCTTGTGGTTATTGGGATTGAAGGTCGTCGCCAGGTGGCCGTCAGAGGGTCCGAGAGGCTCTTTTTACGGTTTTTCCGCCAGGCGGCCCTTTGAGGCTCCCCAGTGCAGAGAAATGGCCTCCTGCGGCAGGACGGGGAGGCACGGGAGGGAGAGGGGGAATGAAAACAACTGTTTTCAGAATTTCACGGGGAGCTCCTGCGTGAAATTTAGAAGCCCCTTACGGGGCCTTTATGCGGTTTTGCGGTGCTGATTTTATCGCTCAAGATCTATTTGTTTCTCTTCCAGTAATTCATCAGGTGTCCATTCATAAGTGAATTTTTCCGGATCGCCCATGGAAATATCTCCCGTCTTGAGCTCAGAGGGGAGGTGCGCCGCCTCCCGGTTCACCGGGAGAGTCACCGTCCGGGCCGGCAGGAGGGGCTGCAGCGCTGTCCCCTCTGGTGCCGCCCCTGTTGCCGCAGCAGCTCTCGTCGCAGTTGAAGGTGCCGCAGCAGGCGCAGGAATCGCAGGCCGCCGAGCAGGCCGAATTGGTGCAGCAGTCAGAGCAGCATACTGCGATGTCGCAGCCGTCGCAGATGCAGGCTCCTCTCTCTGCAAAGCGCAGCGAGAAAGGCCTGAATTTCTTTCTTCCCCGCTGCTCCTCTGCTCCGCATGACTCCATCCTCCTCGCGCTCCGCTCACGCGGTGCGATGATGGCCTCGAATATTCTCATCATCTGCTCATCGGCAATGATGCCGAGCAGAGCCCTCATTGTTGCCTGATGCCCGTCGCGCGCGGCGAAAAAGCCGCGCTCATCTCCTCCTGCCCGTGCCCGGGAAAGGGCATTGAACCGCTTTCTCCTGATATCAGCTGCGTAATCCTCAATCGCATCGTGGAGATACACAAAGGCGCCCACGGAATAGCCAAGCCGATAGAGTGATTCCCCGCGGTCCGGAGCCCCGCAGACTGAGGCGCTGCAGCGGAAAATCTCTGCCACCAGCGATGCCGTAGGATCGGCAAGCTGCTCTGCCGTTGAATTCTCATCCTGCTCGCAGTGCTTCTGTCTGTGGTGGTACTCCTGGAAGAGCAGGAGGGGAAAATCAAAGGTCTTCAGGGATGCCGCAGCCCTCCGCGCCTTTCCGGAGATGAGCCGTAAGAGCAGCCCTGGCATCACGCCGCCTTCGTCCTCACCATCATCCCTGAGCTTCGACTCCACCAGCAAGAGGGTCACCGAGGCAAGGTATGAACGGGCCCTCTCTCCGAAGTCGAGAGCCTTCTTTTTCCGGAGCGGCATGACGGGACAGCGGAACTCCCTGACGGGACGCTCCCCGGCTCCCGCAGAGCTGCCCTGCACAGCGCTTATCACAAGGGAGAGGAAGGTGATCTCGTAATTGATGAAAAAAGCTGCAGAAAGGCCGAGCTCCGCAATGAGAGCCCGGCAGCAGCCGCAGTAATGCATATTGTAGAAGCTTCGCGAGCCTTCATCAAGACGTTGAAAACAGGGCCTCAGTAAGCCGAACATGCTCCCCCCTCGGCTCACTTATTTCCCCGTGAGAGATAAAATCCCTTCACCGCAGGGCTGAAGCCAACGGCTTCAAGGCTTCTCCCGCGGCAGGGGAATGTGAGGGTGAGGCGGAAGACCCGCTCCTGCTACTCATCTTCCAGGAGCTCCGACAGGAACCGCTCCATGGCGGGATCCAGCTTCCGGAGCTCTTCCCTCTGGAACAGGTCATAGAAGGCGGCGAAGCTTTCCGCGAAGTATTCCTGGTGATTGGTCCCCGCGTAGCTCGATACAAATCCCCGGCGCGAGGAGCTGAACCGGATCCAGAGAGAGAGGGAGAGCTGCTGCGGGAGCCTGTTGCGTGCCGAATAGGCGTGATCAAAGGCATGGGCGAACTCGTGGATTGAAGCGTAGGCAGCCCATGATTCCCGGAGAAGAATCACGCGGTGGTCGGAGGAAAAAAAGCTCAGGTCCTCGTAGGAGCGGCCTTTGTAGGTGACATGAGGGGCAAGCAGCACTTTCCCGTCGATATCAACCTTGTAAGGCGAGCATTCCGTGGGAAGTATCACAATGTTCACGCCGTGGCGGTGCACCGTGAGAAGCGCTTTCCTGCTGATACGGGCAAGCTCTCTGACGATGAAGCGGGTTGTCGAGAGGTCGGGAGAATAGGAGACCATGGCGCTGATGAGCTCCTCGTTTGAAAGCGTGCGGATGAGGGCCTTCCCGGCGAGGTCGCCGCCGGGATCCTCTTCGGGGCCGCCGCCGGCCTCCTCGCAGCCCCTGTCACGGTTCCCGCCCATATCGCCTGATTCCGGCATATATGCGTAATAGAGCGTGCCGGCGGAGCCTTCTCCTCCATCTTCACCGGCGTCACAGGGCTCATGCTCAGGGTCGGCATGGGGCTCCCCGACAGAGATGAAGCATTTCAGCATGGAGCAGATGTGCTCGAGGAAGTCCATTGGCGGTCTCCTTCCGGTGCTCCCGGTACCGGGAGAAATGCGGCAGGAATCACGGGCCCTCTGCCATGAAGGGCTGATTCCATTCTACTTCAGCAATGTTACCGGAAAGTTGCCGCGATATTGCCGGGGGGTAAACAGAAAGAACCTTATGCGGCGGATAGCCTCTCCGACCTCTTTACCACGACGATATCACCGGTTTTCCGTCGGCGGGGGTTCCTTCTGCGCCGGTGCCCCTTTCTCCGCCGAGAGCACCAGGACTTCCCTGCCGCCCGACGAGGCATAGAGCTCTGTGCCGCCGGGAGCCCACGCCGCCTGCGCTGCCCCCTCGGGGATGCTATCTTTGCTGCAGGCGCAAAGCCATGGGGTCGAGCCCGCGAGGCGGTCCTTCACGACATCGTAGAACCGCGCCCTTCCCTTCCTGCATGGCGACGAGAAATCAGGGCGCACCATGGCCAGATGTGGCCTTCCGGTCGTACGTTCTTACCCCTCTCGGAAACGATGTTTTATAAAGGTAAAAAAGTTTTCACCAAGAAAAGAGATATAATTGACCAGGGAGGAATTTTATGAAACTATTGTATGAATTCAAAAAGTCTGCGTGATCTTTTTGATGGGCACGCTGATTTTCTCTTCAACGGGATGCTCGGGAGACTCAGGAAGTTCAGGAAACTCAGGAAGCGGTGACACGCAGCAAAGTCAGATCCAGGGATACCCGATTTCTATTGTGCTCGACGATACCTAGAGGCAGGACGATCCCAATCTTGGCGTCCCCTATGCGTTTGGCTCTCTTGATCAGGAACGTTATAGCTGGCTTGTAGAGGAACTTGATAAGGGTCAGGTGAAGGGAAGCTTATGATCATCGCTGCGCACATACCGATAGGAGTAGTTACCCCATTTAAATCACCTGACGAAAGCCATCCTGAACTGGGCTTCTGGGGGATTGAAACCGCTATCAGATATACTCACCCTCTTCTGGTGCATACAATGCAGAGCTTGTCAAACAATTGACTCCGGAAATGCAGGCAAAATTAAGGAATTCGGAACTCCGTTGACGCCCTGCGAGGGGAAGCCGGGTTTTACGGTTTTCTGAAAGAAGAAATTTATGTACACTGATGAGATGGCGGCCCTTGCAGAGGAAGCCGCGTTCCAGATGCTCGACAGGAAAAATTACGGGAAGGCGCTGAAGCTCTGGCAGAAGCTCTATGATGAGCTCGACAGGCTTCATCCCCCTCCCTCCTTTGACAAGGCTGAGATCGCCCTCAGGATTGCCATGTGCCAGGGGAGGCTGGGCAACCATGAGGACGCAATAGAGATAGCCCGGGACCAGGTGGATTATATGTCAGAATTCACGGGCGATGACTGGGACCAAGTCCAGGAAGCGCTGCTCGTGCTTGTCCAGGTGGCCGGAGAGGGTGGCCATGACGAGGTAGCCATCGAAGCTTCGGCGCGGGCCCTCGAGGCGCTGAAGGATGGCAGGGCTGAAACCTCCCCTGAAGCAGCCCTGAGAACGGCCCTCAAAAGTGAGTGGCTCGCCATGAGGCTGGGAAAGCCCGGGCTCGGGCTCCCGGCAGGTGATATAGTGCTGCAGTTCCTCTCCAGGGAGGAGAAAAAGCTGAAAAAGTCCATGCAGGGGGCCTCTCGCGACGACCAGCTGCGCGATATAACCTTCAAAAAAGCCCGGCTCCTTGAGAGCAGGGCCAGGCTGCACAGGGGCGCGAACGATCTCGAGAAGGCCGGGCAGGACCTCGAGGGTGCCGTGAAGCACTACGAGCGTGCATTGGGAAAAGGCCACGAGACCGCGGACGAAGCCCGGCAGGCCCTGACGGAAGTCAGGGAGCTCCTTGGGTGAGGTCAGACGACCGGCTCATCGGAGGGCAGGGTGGTCCGTCGGCGCATCAGCTCTTTGATTCAAGGATAAAACTTTAATCCGGCCCCCTGTGGTGATCATATCAAAAAGGTGCCTTTAGGCTCAATCTCATGCCAGGCAATGCCACCACAAGCGCTCTCTTTTCATTCAATGTGTCGTTGTAAGAGGATGATTCCCAGGGTATATCCTCATTCTTTCACCGTTTTTCGCCAGGAGATTTCCAGACTTTTCCGGAAATTACTTGTATGATTTCTGCGGAGGCCGACGGAAGGCGGGAGCAAAATGCCTGGCGCGTTAATCAGGCATCAGCTCGAGAATTCGTTCAAAGGGCATAAGAGGGACTAGAAATGCGCAAGTCGCTCAATATGCAGAACAGTCTGCAGGGAAAGGGGAATAAAACAGTGTCAATTCTTGTCCTGTGTATCGTCTGTGCCATTGGAATCTATTTCCTGTTAAGGCTGCTGCTTAACCGTGATAGTGATGAACAGCACATGGTGAATTTTAACAAGCCTATAATAGAGAATGAGAAGGAGAAGGAAAAGGAGAACGAACAAGTCACCAACTGGGCCCATTGGGAGTATCATCACCATGAATGAGCTTGACTCTCTGATCCGGAAATCAACAGAGAGTCTCCGGAACAATGATGCTGAAAACGCTCTTAGAGACGGTGAAGGCCGCAGACTATGCTCTCATGACCCTGTGCTGCCCCGGAGGTCGTCCTTGCGGACCAGCCTGCTGAGCTCTTCAGCGGCCTCCCTGGAGCTCGCATAGACTGTGAGGCTGCCGTCTTCCACCGAATAGGTGAGAATGGATCCCTCATTGACAAGCTCGTCAATGCCTATGACATCGGCAGGGGCGGATGTGCTGGTGCGTGGATGACGGTATTCATTGCTTCCTCCTCAGTGCTTTATCCCGGAACGGGTCGTTTCTCCGCCTGTGAATCGCGGTATCCTCATTCTCCTGGCTTCAATTATAGAAAAGCATGGTGGTCTTCGCAATGAGTCACCGGCAAGGGGGAGAAAAGAGCGGTCAAGAGGTCATGGAGGCGCACAGAGCATGAGGGCGGCGCCGCGGGCATGTTTTTCCGAGGCTCTGCCTCAGGCCATGGCATTCAATCCTGACTGCGGTGGAGGATATCCTCTCCTTGAAGCGAACAAGACTTACACCTCCATGAAGAAGGATGGGTCAATGCTTTGTCGAGCACATGGATAAGAACCGCGGCTCTTGCGGTCCTGGCGGCGCTCCTCCTCTGCGGAGCCGCTCTCGGCCAGACCGGGGAATGGAATCCCGTCTCCACCGGGCCCTTCAACGCCTGGCCCGCTCCCCTCTGCGCGAAAGGCACTCTGGTGGTGCAGCCCTTCCTTTACTTTCACACGGTCCAGGGCATCTTCGACTCCGACGGCCAGTTCCTGGACCTGCCGGAGGGCGGATCGAAGCAGCTCTCCATCCAGCAGCTCTTCCTGCAATATGGCCTCACCGACCGTGATGAACTGGCCGCCCTGATCAACTATCAGCAGAGCTGCCGCAGCATTGAAGGGGGGGGAAGCGCTTCGTCCTCCGGACTCGCAGACACCGCCCTGGTCTACCGCCGCCATTTCTTGCGTGAGGGCCGGTTCCTCCCGGAGGGCAGCCTCTTCTTCCAGCTGAAGCTGCCCACGGGAAAGTATGAGGGCCTGAACCCCGGCGCCTTAGGGACAGATTATATGGGGACCGGATCCTTCGATCCGAGCATCGGGCTCAACCTGACGAAGAAGGCGAAGCCCTTCCTGCTTCACGCCGATGTCATCGCCAATTTCCCTCTCCCATGCCGGATTGATGGCTTCGAAACGCGGTACGCTCCCTCCCTGAACTACGATTTCGCAGCCGAGTGCTTCATCACGGAACACTCGAGCATTCTGCTGGAGCTGAACGGCTTCACTCAGGGCGACATGACGGTGAACGGGCACGCGCTCCCCTGGACGGGCAGCCAGTCGCTGAATCTGGTAGCGGGTGTCGGGGCGGCAGGCGAGAGCATTGCCGTCTTCATAGGGCGCCAGAGGACTCTCTCAGGGAGAAACACCGACGCGGTCGAATCCTGGCTCTGCAGCTTCATGCTCCATTTCTGAGAAGGGCGCACAGAGAGCCCGGGAAGGGAAGCACCTGTTCGTTCACTTTGCCGCTGGAAACAGAATCTATTCAAAAGCCCGGGAATCTGCTACAATATCTTACGAGCAATACTTTGCTGACCTGCAATTACAGGACTCAACAACAGGTCCACGAGCTCAGGTCCCTTCGGAGAGGGCAGGAGAGGACTGCAGTTTCATGGAAGGACCTGATTCCTGAGGAGCACGATGAGAGAGCGCGTACCTGCCCCTGATGGAGCAAAAGACAAGGATCATAATCTTCTGCTGGTCCTCCCTGAAGGTACCCTTCTGAAGGAGATTTACCATGTACAGTACTTTACCAGGGGAGGCATGAGCATATGCTACCGTGGGCAGAGGGATGAGAAGAAGTATTTGCTCAAAGAAGTGGATGCCGCCGATACCATGCGGGTGCTCTCCCTCTCCCAGGAAAAATCAATGCTTGAGCGCCTGAGCCATCCAGGGATTGTCGCCTTTGTGGATTTCTTCCAGGAAGAAGGGCACTGTTATCTTGTCACGGAATTCATCGAAGGGCAGAGCCTTGATAAGCTCGTGACCCCTCTCGACAAGCTCGGGACCGCCACCAGCGCGGTGTTCCTCAATGAAAAGGTGGCGCTGGACTGGGCGGATCAGCTCTATGATATCTTTGAATACCTCCACAGGCAGACCCCGCCCATCATCTACAAGGATCTCAAGCCTCACAATATAATCAAGGACAATGCGGGGCGAATCCACCTCGTTGACTTCGGGATAGCACGCGTCTACAAGAACTTCAGGACCGAGGATACCCTGCTGATGGGCTCCATAATTACCGCCTCTCCGGAGCATTATGGAGGGAAGCAGACCGATGAGCGCTCCGATATTTTCACCATAGGGGCAACCCTTCATTACCTTCTTACCAATGCATCGCATCAGGGCTCCTTCACTTTTGAGTTTGAGCCCGTGCGCGCGGTAAACCCCGCGGTCTCAGAAAATACGGAAGAGGTGATAATGAAAGCGCTGGCGCCGGACCCCGAAAAACGGCATCAGTCAATTGACGCAATGCGCCGGTCACACCGCGGCAGTGATAAATCCCCTCCACCCCTCTATGAAGTGGTAAAAGTAAAGCGGGGCGGCAGAAAAGAACCGGATAAGGAGAAGAAGGCGGAAAGTGGCTCGGGAAGAAAGAAGGAAAGAAGATCTCTCATCGCTCTCGTTGCCGCTCTCATTTTTGCAGCGGTATTCCTGCTGATGCCGCTTATGAAGCCCATTGTCGATCCTGCTCCGGGATGGGTGAGAGAGTCCGTTCCCTATGAGTATCTCCAGAGACCTTCAGGGAATAAGCCATTTTTTTATTGTTTCAAAGAACAAGGCTCAAAGAAAGAAAAGTTCTGTTATTTCGTCAGGCTGGAAAAGAGGGAGGGGAATACCTTATCGAGCGCGCTGGCTGCGGTGAAAAATGATATCATGAAAAGCCTGGGAAAAATTGAGAAAGAGGAGCTCATGCCCGGCAGAGACGGAAAGAGCTCTGTCTATGCATTCACTGTCAAGGTGAACAGGGTGACTCCCAATCTTGCCTTCGGCAGGAGGTACGATTTCAGGTGCATGCTCTACCTGAGCCCCAAAGAACGGATTCCTTATGTATGCTCCTGGATAGTCGAGCACCCGGAGAGCCTGAAAGGCGACGAAAAAGGGATCACGTCGTTTTTTGACAAGGCCCGGAAGAACATCGATCTATACGGAGACTATTAAGCGGGGCATTTCGGCGGTTTCCCCGGGCCCCCCTTCTGAAAAACCGGGTGAGCTGCCCCGTGTGCCGGGAAGGGAGCTATTCGACAGGGATGCTCTTCTCCCTTGAGCCTTCAAGCCGGTAGTCATAGGGCCCCAGAGAGAGCTTGCCGCCCAGGGATCGGCCGGTCTGCCTGCGCCTGCCTGCCTTGTCGGCACGCTGTCCAATGTCACGAGGCGCCTGATATACGAGATTCTTGAAGAGGAGCGGCAGAAGAATCTCATCGCCCTTGAGCTTGCAGAGACCGCGGCCGGAAAAGCCAGGATTGAAAGCGAGCTGAAAGTGGCTCACGATATCCAGATGAGCATCATGCCGAAAAACTTTGCCCCCCTCCTCGACGGCCACGGCTTCGATCTCCATGCCCTTGTGAGGCCTGCCAGGGAAGTGGGAGGGGACTTTTACACCTTTTTCTTTGTCGATGATGAGTCCTTCCTCTTTGCCATAGGCGATGTCGCGGGGAAAGGAGTTCCCGCGGCCCTTCTCATGAGCAGGACGGTGACCCTCATCAGGACGCTGGCTCTTGAGAGGCTCGCCACGGACGAGATTTTAAGAAAAGCCAACGAAGAGCTCTGCATCGACAACGACTCCTGCATGTTTGTCACGGTGTTCTGCGCCCTGTTCAACACAAGGACCGGCAGCATGACCTACACCAACGGGGGGCACAACCCGCCGGCAGTTATCCCGAAGGAGGGTGCCCCGGGTCTTCTTGACGGCGCGCGCTGCACCTGCCTGGGACTGGAGCAGGATGCCCTGTTCGAGAAGTCCTGCATGATACTGCAGCCCGATGAATCTGTCTGCCTTTATACCGACGGCGTCACCGAGGCTCTGAACAGTGCCGGTGAGCTGTTCTCTACGAAGAGGCTCCTTGAGCTCCTGGAAAAGCAGAGGAGCCTCCCTGCAAAGGAAATGGCCGGGAAGGTCTTCTCGGAAGTTGAAGCCCATGCCTGCGGGGCCGAGCAGTCCGACGACATCACGGTCCTGATTCTCCAGAAGAGATGGACAGACTCCCTTACTGTCCCCCCAGGGCCCTGAGCACCTTGATCATATCGGAGAACTGCTGCCGCCCCGCGACCCGGAGGGGAGTCCAGCCCAAGGGGCTCACCGCCTCTTTTACCAGCGTGGGATTTTTGCCGACAAGCTCCTGCACCTTGTCCATGTCGCCGCCTCCCCGATCCTGCCGAAGGCCGTCAAGTGCTTCTCCCCTGCATGCGAAGAAGGAATTGGACGGGAGTTCCGCAAAAAAAGAGGCCCTGGAAAAACTTGCCTGCCGAGCCCCTCTGAGGTGGCGGCGGCAACAAGGAGGTCACAAGACGAAATGAAAAACCTGGTGCTCTCTCTCCTCATCGCCGCTGTCCTTGTCACTGCAGTGCAGCCCTTTGCCACCTCCGCCGAGGAGGGCATGTGGACCTTCGACAGCCTCCCGCGGGGCGCCCTTAAAAAAGCTTACGGTTTTGAGCCGTCCGGGGAATGGACTGACCATGCCCGCCTCTCGAGCGTCAGGTTCAAGGGTGGATCAGGCTCCTTCATCAGCGCCACGGGCCTTGTCCTCACCAATCACCATGTGGTGCGGGCCGATATCCAGAAGATCTCCACCCCGGAGCATGACTATGTCAAAAACGGCTTCCATGCCCCCACACCCGACAGGGAGCTGCCATGCCCCGATGTGGAGCTCCGCGTGCTCGCCGGCCTTGAAGAGGTCACTGACCGGCTGGTAAAGGCCTCCCGGGGCCTCGGCCCGGAAGAGGCTCAGGCGGCAAGGAAAAAGGAGATCGCCGCGATGGAGCATGAGCACTTCCAGAAGACCGGCTGCAAGGGCGAGGTCGTGGCGCTCTACCATGGCGGCGAGTACTGGCTCTATTCGTACAGAACTTACAAGGACGTGCGCCTGGTCTTTTCGCCCGAAAACCAGGTGGCCCATTTCGGCGACCGATATGACAACTTCACCTATCCCCGCTATGCTCTTGATTTCGCCATATTCCGCGTCTATGACCAGGGAAGGCCCGCCGCGGTGCAACATTTCTTCACCGTCAACGCGGGCGGAGTCACTGACGGCGAGCTGATCTTCACCATAGGCCACCCCGGCACGACATCGCGGCAGCTCACCGTCTCGCAGGTCCTCTTCCTGAAGGATGCCTATTACCCCGTGGCGCTCGCGCACCTCCGGCGGTCTCTCAAGGTCCTCGAGGAGTACTCGCGGAGAGGGCCCGAGGAGCGCCGCCAGGCTTTTGCGCAGAAATATTCCATCGAGAACAGCCTCAAGAGGGCCGAAGGAGAGTACGCCGGCATCACTGCCGCCGGCACCGTCCCCTCTTTCCGGGAGGGGGAGAATGCCCTCAGGGAAGCGCTGGAGCGGAAGCCTGAGCTCCTGAAGGCGACGGGCGATCCATGGGGAGAGGTGGCGCGGATAACGACCAGGTACCGGGAGCGCTTCAATGCTCTCTATTACCTCTTCAGGGAGAACAGGCTCCTGTCCCAGGCGCTCCAGCTCGTGCTTCTCGCCGAGGAACGTGAAAAGCCTGACGGCGAAAGACTTGCGGCCTACAGGACCTCGAGGCTCGACAGCCTCAGGGACGAGCTGCTGTCTCAGGCGCCGGTGTACAGGGACATGGAGCAGGCGCAGCTCGCCGATTACCTGGCGGAAGTGAGGGAGCACATGGGGCCCGACAACCCCTACGTGAGCGCGCTCCTCTCCGGAAAGGCCACCGCGGAGCGGGCCGCAGAGCTCATGGCGGGAACGGCGCTTGACAGGGCCGAGACCAGGAAGGCCCTCTTTGAAGGCGGCGCCGCCGCCGTGGCGGAAAGCGGCGACACCCTCATCGCCCTTGCCCGGCGGCTTGCCCCCCTGCGCCGCGAAATGATGAAGTGGAGCGAGGAGCAGTACTCGGGGCCCCTGGAGCGCCAGCATGAGCTGATTGCCCGCGCGCGCTTCGCCCTCTACGGCAAGACCGTCTATCCCGACGGCACGGGCACGCTGAGGCTCGCGTACGGCACCGTGAAAGGCTATCCTTACAACGGCACCCTCGCTCCTCCCTTCACCACTTTCTTCGGCATGTACGACCGTTATTTCAGCTTCCTCGGCTGCGGCAGCGAATGGTCGCTCCCTCAGCCCTTCCTGGACCGCCGCGAGGCGCTGAAGCTCCCGGCGCAGCTCAATTTCATCAGCACCTGCGACACGACGGGCGGCAACTCGGGGTCGGCGGTGATAAACAGGAAAGGCGAGATCGTGGGCCTCAACTTCGACGGGAACATGGAAGGCCTGTCAGGGCGCTATATATACGATTTCGGGACAAAGCGCGCGATTGCCGTGAGCATGGCCGCCATCGTGGAAGTGCTGCGCTCCGTCTACGGGGCGGGAAAGCTCGCCGACGAGCTGACCGGCCGCTGAGGCCCCTGCTCATTCCCCGCCAAAGAGCGGCGCCACGCTCCCGTGGGCGACCATGAGGGGCGTTCTCCCGAAGTGATCGGCTGCGCCGGCGTCGGCGCCCAGGACCAGGAGGCGCTTCACCAGCAGGGTGGAGCCTGCTGCCGCCGCGTAGTGAAGGGCCGTCATGCCCGAGTGGTCGCAGCGGCCCACGTCGGCTCCCTTGTGTATCAGCTTTTCGGCGAAGAGCGCGTTGCCGCACTCCGCGGAGGCCATCAGCGGAGTCTTCCCCGTGCCGTCCTCAATGTTCACGCCTGCCCGCCTCTCCAGCAGAAGCTCAGCGATCTTCCACCGGCCCGTCTCGATAGCCATCATGAGTGCCGTGAGGGCCTTTTTGTCTCTGTGGTTGAGCTTTACGCCCTTCTTCATCAGGAGCTCAGCCATCTCCAGGGAGCCCTGCCTCACGGCGAGGTGAAGGAGGCTCTCTTTCTCCCTGGTGAGGTCGTTGACCCGGGCGCCCAGGTCCAGAAAGAATTCCGCAAGCTTCACGTCGCCCCTCTCCACGGCATTGGAGAGCGGGGTCCTCCCCTCCCGGTCCGCGATGTTGAGGGCATCCGGCCTTAAGTTCAGTCCCGGGGAAGAGCTTCCAGAGGCCAAGTGGAGGGCCCGGGCCATCGGGAGATCCCGGATCATGTGAAGGGGGGTCTGCCCGTTGCGGTCCCTTACCCCCAGTTTCTCCCAGCATAATTCCGCTCCCATGAGGAGACTCACCAGGTCCCGATGACCGTTCATCACCGCGTAGTGGAGGGGGAGCCGCCCCTGTTCGTCCTGCCTCAGAAGGTCTTCCCTAAACACTCCGACCAGCCTGAGGAGCGCCCCGCGGTCTCCCTCCGCCGCCGCCTTGTGCGTTTTCATCATGCCCGAGGGATCATAGACATGGAGAGGCCCCCCCCTCTTTTTCAGGAGCCTCTCGAGCTCGAGGTTCCCGGAAAAGAAGGCCTGGTCCCTCGGCGTCATTCCCCCTGCTCCCCTGAGGTCGAGACGCGTCCCCTTGTTGAGGAGAAGCTCCACCATGGGCCTGTCTCCCCTCTTGACGGCCTCTTGGAGAGGCCGTGTCGCGCTGTTGCCTTCCTCGTTCACGGGGTACCCCTCGTCGATGAGCCGCTTCGCCTTGGCGAGGTCGCCATCCTGCACGGCCTTGAGGAGTTCAATGCCCATCCAAGAGGGAGAGAAAAATTTCACACAGGCTTTGGAGCCCCATTTTCCGAGGCGTGACGCCCCTGAGGCCACCCGGGAGAGAAGCTCTTCAAAGAGAGGGGCTCCCCGGCCTCCCCCGGGGCGGAGCCTCATGAGCGCCTTCTTCATCGAGGCTGCCGAAGGGAAGCGGTCCCGGGGGTTCATGCTGAGGGCTTTCTCAATGACGGCTGAGAAGGCCGGCGTGAGATCTGCGCGCACCCCGGCGGGCGGACTGAAGTGAAAGGGCCTGTCCTGGGGGTTGATGCCGGTGACAAGGTGGTGGAGCGTGGCCCCCAGGGAGTATATGTCCGACGGGGCGCTGCTCTGGGCCTTTCCGTAGGTCTCCGGCGCGGCGTAGCCGGGGGTCCCGAGGGCCACGGTGTCAGCGGTCTTTCCATGGCGGTAGAAGCGGGCGATGTCGAAGTCGATGAGCTTGAGGCGGCGGTCCGCGGTGACCACGATGTTGGCGGGCTTCAGATCGCGGTAGATGATACCGCGGCGGTGAAGAAACGTGAGGACGTCGCAGAGCGTGAGGGCAAGCGCGATGGCCTCGTCCTCGCCGAAGAGGGACGTGGCGGCATACTCTTCAAGGGAGACTCCGTCAATGTGCTCCTCCACGAGATAAAGCCCGCCGCCCAGGGTGAAGTAATCTTCAAGGGCAGGGAGGCACTCATGGGGGAACCTGGTGAGGATCTCCACCTCCCGGTAAAACTGTTCCGTCGTCTCGCCCTGCGATGAGCCTGTCTCGGAGGGGGCTCTTGTCACCTTCATCGCGAAGGTCCTCCCCCCGGGGTCCGCCACGAGGTACACCCTGTTCATGCCCCCCTCGCCGAGGAACCTGAGGACCTTGTACTTCTGATTCAGGACGGTGCCGACGGGAATGTCCGGTGAAGCCATGGGTTCCTCCTACTTCTCCCTCCCCGAGGCTTTTTTCAGGCCCCCCATGAACTCCTTATCCATGGAGCTTCCCAGGCCCTCCACCTTGTGCACGTCGTCCCAGCATTTATCGTATTGATGCAAGACAAAGTAAGCCGCTGCCCTGTTCTTGAAGGCGTTTACATAAGCGGGATCAAGCTCTATGGCCTTGCTGTAGTCGGCAACGGCTTTGTCGCGCTCTCCTTTCTTGAAAAAGGCAAGCCCCCTGTTGAAATACCCTTTCGCCTGGCGGGGATTGATTTCTATTGACCTGTCAAAATCGGCGATGGCTTTCGCCTGGTCACCCTTCTTTGCATAGGTGTTTCCCCTGTTGTGGTATGATTCCATGTGGCGGGGATTGATTTCTATTGATTTGCTGTAATCGGCAATGGCTTTGTCACTGGCGCCTTTCTTTTCAAAGGCGATGCCCCTGTTGTAGTATGCCTCTGCAAACCGGGGATTGAGCTCTATGGCCCTGCTGAAATCCGCGATGGCATTGTCATGGCTCCCTTTGTTTTCGTGGGCAAGTCCCCTGTTGTAGTATGCCTCCATGTACTTCGGATTGAGAGTTATGGCGCTGTCCAGGTCGGCGATGGCCCCGTCACAGTCGCCTTTCTTCATCAGCACGTTCCCCCTGTTGCCGCAGGCCGGCGCATAAAATGGATTGATCTGCAGCGCTTTATTATAATCGTCGATGGCCCTGTCATAGTCTCCTTTCCTGTCATAGGCGTTTCCCCTGTTACAGTATGCCTCAGCGTTCTGAGGATTGAGGCCTATGACCTTGGTGGAATCGTCGATGGCCCTGTCATAATCGCCTTTCACGTACCAGGCGACCGATCTGAAGTGGTATGCGTCCCCATACTGAGGATCTCTCTCTATGGCCTTTGAGAAGCAGGCAATGGCCCTGTCGTAGTCACCCTGCTTGAAAAGGGCTTCTCCTTCGCTGAAAGAGGCCTGGGCATCGCGGGCGCTGCCCTTTCCCGCGCACCCTGCGCAGGCGGCGCTCACCAGCACCATCAGCGCTATCACCAGGGACCGGAACCTCTGCCGTCTTGTGATGGAAATCACCCCCTTCATGGAGTCCATGAAAACTTCACCTCCCGGCAGGGCTCTTCCTCTCTCCCGAAACCGCGGGATCATCGGATCAACCGGCGGTTGAAAGGGGAGAGGGGGATAAAGAAAGAATTGTGAAAACCACTGGATTCTGCAGAAGTGCGGTATTCACCGATATTCCCCCACAAGGAGATTATATGCGCAACCAGTCACACAGAATGGCAACACTGCTCCTGTCTGCAGGGCTCATCCTGCTCTTCACCCTGGCGGGCTGCGGCGGCTCGACCTCCGGAGACTCAGTGAATTACTGGGGAGGCGCTGAAACGGGATTCAAAGTGAGCGGCATCATGACCAGTTCTGCCACGCAGGCGCCACTCGAGGGGATCAACTGCACCCTCGAGGCGACTTCAGGCACGACAGCATCTCGGTATACCACGGTGACCGATGCCCAGGGCGCCTATTCTTTCAGCGGCGTCCCCGCGGGAGACTACCGGCTCACCACGTCAAAAGAGGGGTATTACACCGATAACACGTACTTCACCGTGGCAGCGGACACGGTCCTGAACTGGAGCACCATGAAAACGGACGAATGGACCGCCGTGATGGGAGCTGACCATCCCTATGATTCCACGATGGCCTATGTGAGCTCCCTGGTATATCCCGTGGGCGGCTCCAGGAATTCTGCGGGGAGCGGCACTGCGGCGGTGATCTCCAGGGGCGCCGGGACCTCAGGCGTGTCAGTCGATATCTTCCAGAGCGGCAAAGGAAGAGGAACAGGCTACACCGCGCGCGGTTACATCAGTGCGGCCGGGCAGGTTGACTGGAGCGCCACCGTGACGTCAGAAGCGGGAGAAGCCCTTTTCTACAAGGCATCACCCACCGACACCTACACCATGACGGCCTCAAAAGCGGGGCAGAGCTTCGATACCGTGAGCGGCATCACCCCCGCAAAGGGCGAGTTCACCAACTACGTGATGTACACCAGGGACTCTGCAGGGGTGAAAATCAACATTGTCAACAATTCAGGCTATGAGGACAAGAGCGTCTTCATGACAGTCACCGGCCATGGCTATGATGCAGTCACCGGCCAGGGCTGCTACTTCTATTACGACAATGATGCCGCCGCCATGAAGCCATTTACCTCGTCGGTCGCGGAATCGACGTACGCGATACCCTTGAGCTCGCTCACCAATGCCGCCGACGAGACGTCGGGGTACACCTTCAATCTGCCCACCACGAACACGCAGTCCTCGAGGACCTATTTCTCCGTGAGCAAGGCTATCAAGTTCGTCACGTCGAGCGACGGCTCAAGCCTTGGCCATCCCAACCCCAGCAGCTCCACCGATCAGAATAAGACTACCCTCTATGACTGGATCGAGACGAGCTGCGACAACGGCATGTTCTGGCCCAACACGACGTGCGTCGATTTCTACAACATGGGCCTTCTCGCGGAGCTCTACCGCACCGAGCCTGACCCTTACGGCGGCAACAAGGACTACTGGGCCGCCGGCTTTGACAGCCCCAGGACCGATGTCATCGCGGCGCTCCAGGCCATGCCCTCAGCCTTTACCGAGGGCGTCATGAGCGAAGGATCCACGGTCTACCGGGTCCTGTCGCCCAAAGAGCTCTCTTCCTCCCCGAGCAACAAGGCATACAGCTATATGGATGATACCATAAAGAGCGGCTGGAGCTACTACGCAGGCAGCACCAATCCTCTCACCATCGTGTACGGCGGCTACACCTTCGAGAAACAGAGCAGCTCGACGGCCGCCAATCTCGTGTTCAAATGCTCCAGCCCCGATAAGACCTACAACATCGCCCTGCCCAAGAGTTTCGAGGTATTCCAGTGCGCGAGCGGTCCCCTGAAAAACGGCACCGGCGATCAAGCCGAGGACAAGCTCCACGCAATAGTCTCCGCCGCCCTGAACCGCGGGATCTTCACCTCGTATTCCACATGGGGCACGACCACAAGCTACTATACGAAGAACGACGGCAACAACGGCTATTACAACAGTTACTCCGATGTGCTCCACAAGTATGCCAAGGACAAAAAGTGCTACGGCTTCCCCTACGACGATATTTATGATCAGAGCTCCTCGCTTCCCGGCATGGAATACAGCAAGGTGAAAAAATTCCGGATCACCCTGCCCAAGATGAAGTAAGCGGGCGGAAAAAAGTATTGAGACGGCATCATGGTAAATTCTGTGCGGTTTTCAACGGGAGCCGGCATGCCGGGAGAAATCTGGAACGGATGCATCCTCTCGTGCCGTCCCTGTCGATTTCTCCGCCGTGAATTCCTCGCTGCGGCTATCTCGCGGAGGGGTGCAGGGGCAGCTCCCCTCATGAAGACAATCTGTCTGTTCTCAGAGCCCATGCTGGCCCGAGGAAGGGTACTGGCCATTCCTGGCCTTGACGACCACCAGGCGGCTCACGCTGTCGCGCTGTCCATCGGCATCCCACACGGTCACGGTGAGGGTGGCCCTCCCGCCGCGCCCTCCAGTCTGAAAGGAGCGCTGCGCTGTCTGGCAGCTGCTGATCGTGCCTGCCCCCTCAAGATTCCATTGATACCGGTAAGGGGCCTTTCCGCCTGATGCAGAGGCGCTCCAGTTCCCTGTCGCGCCGTCAACGAAATCGATGCTTCCATGGAATGAGACGGTGAGAGGCGAAGCCTGGCTTCCGGAGGAGCCGCCGGAGCCGTTGCCGGGCACGGTGTCCCGGGATGGGGCCCTCTGGCCTCCATTGTCGCTCTGGCCGAAGCCGTGACCGCTGTTTGTGCTGGGGCCGAAGCCATAGTCGGCAAAAGCGGCGCAGGTGGCTGCGAGCATCGCCGCGAGAATCACCGTCATCATCACTGAGGCTCTCAATCTGTTCTTCATTGTTTCCGCTCCTTTTGTGATATCTGTTAAAGCCATTATATTCCAGGGCTGTGAAGGCTTGATGAAGGGAATGTGAAGATTCGATGAATTTCGCCGCGGCCCCGGGGAACAAAAGTATCCTGTCATTTCTCGGCGGCGGTCTTCACGAAACAGCCTCTCCCCGGCAGGCTTTTCTGAGCACCAAGACTCTCCAGGGGAGATATTCTCACTGCTTTGCCCAGTCTGTTTCGAAAGTAGCGTGGAGGCGCTCCAGGATTTCTTCTTCGGTGACCAGGACACCCAGCTCGCGGTTGCGGTCGAGCGATGTCCATGAGAAGTTCTCCGATCCGACGAAGGCCTGTGCGGCGGGAGTGCTGAAGTCTGCCAGTATCATTTTCGCATGGATATAGAGGGAGGTCACGCATTTTGCAGTGACGCCGTGAGCGTTCAGGAAATCCCGTCCCTCCTGGTTCCTGTCAATGCCTCTCTCGCCAAGCTGAGCGCTGATGAACCGCACTTTCACGCCCCTTTTCGCGGCATCGGTCAACGCCTGCAGGATCTCCCGGTCCTCGGCTTCCTCGTTGTAGATATCAAGCGTTTTCGTGGCGCCGGCGATCAGGGCAAGCAGCTTCTGCCTTGAGTTCACGGGGCTCCAGACCAGCGACGAGACCTCCGGCACTATGTCCCGGGCGTTCCAGTCCGCCTCGAAGACGCGCGCAATCTCCCCGACTTCACCGGGAACTGTGGTGATAATGGCGAAGTCGCGGGTGGCACCGAAATAGTTCGGCTGGAGGTTGAAGGACATCACGAGAGAGGTTTTCCCGTCAACGGTGAAGGTCTTCTGGTGGGTTACCGTGAACTGTTGGGGCGCCCTGCGAAGCTGGATACCGGCAGTCTTGAATGCACTCAATACAGGCTCCAGCCTGTATTCGCGGCCCATTGACAGGAAGGAATAGTAGTTATAGAGGATTTGCACCTTCACGCCGCGCTTGACGGCGCGGATCAATGCGGCATTTATTTCCGGGTCATCAATCTCATAAATCGTCAGCGTGATAGTCTCCTTCGCATTGTCAAGCATATAGAGCAGCGCATTGCGGCCGTCATCGGGCTCTGCAATAAGGCGATGAGCGCTTCCCGCAGACGCGGACTGCGCATTGACAGCGATTTGAGACAGCAACAGGGCCAGAACGAGGAGAGCACAAAACTTCTTCATCAGCATCTCTCTTATTCCTTTACATTTAATGGGGACAGGCTCCACTGTTGACGAAGCCGCAAAATGGAGGCTACCTGCTGCCTTCATAGGCCGGCTTGGCAGACGAGCCTGTCAGCCATGAATATATTTGCCTGATAATCGAGAGATACCTTTCTGAAGCAAACTTTGTCGTGCGCATTGTGCATGCTCATCTCCCGCCATGGAGCTGCTCGCCCTTTCGGGGGAAGACCTGGCAAAAGGATCGGCCGGCTTGCGCCTGATGCTCTTGCCTTGAATTCCGCAGGCTGCTCCGGATTCCACCGGAGGGCCCTTCAAGTGGCAATGTGGTTACGGAGCAGAATGCAGAAATCGGAGATATCGGGAGGTGGCGGTGAGACAGGGACGGGCATATAACCCGCTTTATGTACGCTTTATTTGACATTATCACTGGTATTAATGTATAATTGATATATGTACAGGCAGGTTTTACATGAAATAGGCACACTGTTAGACCGAAGGAACCCCCCGATCATTCTTATTCTGGGGCTTCGACAGGTGGGGAAATCGACGCTGGCAAAAGCCGCGTGCATCAACAGGCCCTCGGTGTTCTTTAATTTCGACCTCATCTCTGATATCGCCGAATTCACGGGCAGGGACAGGCACAACCTGGCCCTGTTTGCCAGCAGATACAAGGACCATGTCATCGTGGTCGATGAAATCCAGAAAAGCCCCGATGCAACAGGCATTGTCAAGCATCTGCATGATACCTATAATCTGCCGTTCCTTCTTACGGGGTCATCAGAATTGAAAATCCGCGCCGGTGTCGGTGATTCCCTTGCAGGGCGCCTCAGGGAAATAAGGCTCTATCCCCTCTCGCTGAAAGAGATCGATACTCAGCAGAATATGGCCTTTGATTCAGGCAGTGAGTTCACTCATTATGAATTCAACCAGCAGATGCTTTTGCGCACTCTTGTCTACGGCTCACTCCCCCAGCTTCAGAACATTCCTGAAGCTGACTACGCCGGGTATCTTCGCGGGCTGGTCAATGCTCTGCTCTCCCGGGACATACTGGAGCTCTCGGCAGTGCGCAAGCCTGCCCAGGTGTACCATCTCGCCAGGCTCCTGGCGCTGCAGATCGGGCAGCTGGTTAATTTCAACGAGCTTGCGGAGAATACGGGCCTTTCCCGGGCAAGCGTGGTCAATTTCATCGAGATCTTTGAGCAGATGGGCCTCGTGACCCGCGCTCATCCCCTTTCAACCAACAGGCGGGAGTCAATCACCAAGAGAACAAAGGTCTATTTTACCGATCCGGGAATGCGGAACTGCCTCATTAATGATTTTTCGCCCATAGACCAGAGGGCGGACAAGGGTCAGCTGCTTGAAAATGCAGTCTACATGGGCATAAGCCGTTCTCTCGATTATGCAGGGGAGCCCTATGAGCTCGGGTTCTTTCGATCTGACTATGGCGCGGAGATTGATATCGTGAAAAAAGTCGCGGGAAAAGAAGAGCTGTTCGAGGTAAAAGCAGGGAAAAGAGTTACGAGAAAACGATCTGACGTGACCTATATCACCATTGATGACGCCCAGCGTTATCTCTATTGAGCCTTCCTCCCATGGCAGGGAGACGAGAGAATAGACTGGAACTGCTGCAAGATTTCCGGGATTTATGAGAGCATTCATCCCTTGCGCTGCCTGAAATGAAACCATCTTCCTGCTTTATTCGATGATGCCGCGTATGCCCTCTGCTTCAATTATCCTTGAGCTCCTGGTGCCTTGATTGAGAGGGTCCCGGCGTTCCGTGAAGCGTATATTCCCTGCCGAGCTACTGATACTTCGGGATGCCAAGAGGGATACATCCCTCCTTCCCGCAAGCTTCTCCAGGTTTTCAAGAATCAGGTGATTGGGCGCCCCCGTCAATGACTCGTGGGCAGCGGAATCCATGTGCTTTATATCGCAGATGAGATCATGCCATTGGCTGGCGGATGATGGTTTTCCACTTTTCCGGTGCCGCCCGCCTTATATCGCTCAGATATATCTCGTGGTGCCTGCCGACCTTATGACCGCCGTTTTTTTCTATGAACAGGTGCACCTTCTCTATGGTTGGTCCCTCTTCTGAGAAGGGCCCGATATGCATTATCTGCGCGGCATGCCCTTCCGTGAATGTCTCAAACCTCACCAGTGGCAAGGAAGCCAGCTTTTTCTTGCTGCCCGCTTCTCCCGCAGCTTCTTTCACCATTGCCGGGGTGATGAATTCCGGCTGCATGATCATCGCGGTCCATTTCCAGGCATCTTTTTTACCCGTCGTGAATGCCGACATGTCAGGAGACCACCACAGAGCTTCAAGCGGCAATACTCCGTAATCGACGCCCGTGGCTCCCTTTTTTACCATGAATTTCAGCGTGTAGGAAAGTGAAAAGAGTGCTTCGATGGCATCGCCGAATGATTTCGCGGTGTTTGGATCGCCCTCGCCGTCAATCATCAGGAAGTTCATCGGCGGCACCTCGACAATTTCCACTTTCCCTGCAGGGGGCCCGTAGAGGTGCTTGAGCAGCTTTTTGTAGTCTCTCTTTTCCATCGGGATCTCCTTTCCATGCTGACGCCCATTATACCTGCTCTCATTTCCTCCCCGCAGAGGGAAAACCCGAAATTTAGACTTTTCCGGAAATTCATTGTATACTGTTCTGCAGAGGCCGGAGGCAGCCGGATTTTGACTGTTGATTAATCTTGCAGCGCAAGCCTGCGTGAGAGGGAAAAGCCTGCAGCACGAGGTGCAGGAGCCCGCATTCCAGGCCATGGGAAAGGGAAAGAAGAAAGACTGTGAAATATACGGGAATCACCGTAATCACGTTTATCCTGCTTCAATTCATTGTAGTGGTCATGCATGAGTTTGCTCACAGCACTGCCGCATGGGCCCTCGGCTTCATGCGAAGTCCATGCGACATCATCTGGGGTAATCCCCTGATGCTCACCGGGTGGGATGAAGGGGTGGATTACTCCGGATTGTTCTCCTCCGGCCATTTTCTTGCCGCGGCGTTTATTGGGGGGATCCCGCTTGCCGTCCACACAGTCATTGTGATACTGGGCCTAATTCTGCTCCAGATGAAGGGGATCTGGAACAGGAAGTGGCTTTTCCACCTCCTTTACTGGTTTGTGATAGCCAATTATATGGAGCTTATCGCCTACGTCACCATGCGTGCTTTCGCCCGCCATGGCGATGTGGGAATTTTCAACCGTGGGCTGGGACTTTCCCCATGGATAGTTTTCATCACAGGATCTTTCGCCGTCGCCGGGGGGCTGTATGTGCTCTTCGTCAAGATTCTCCCGCGTATGTATGTGCTCTTCGGGGAGGGGAACCGGCTGAATCAATGGATGATCCTGCTCTTGACATGCTTTTTGCTTTTCATATGGGGAAGCGGGCTGCGAGTAGTGCTTTACTGCTACCCCGATCCGCAGTGGATGTTCGGGCTTCTCGGTTTTGCGGCCTTCGGCGCGGTCATAACCGCCTGCAGGCATCAAGGGGAGAGAAGCCTTGATGCAGTCGCCTGACACGATATGGTCCTTAAAATTTCGTAGACTGGATGTGGATTAAATGAAGAAATTATTTTTTAAACCATGGTGCCCCTAATTCTATCGGTGCTTGTTTTAACTTCAGCAGAAAGGTATGGCAATGGCACAGCAGCTCAGAATACTGCACCAGCGATTCATAGCGCCTGTTTCTTCTGGTCTGGTAATAGTCTTTGAGCACATCGTGAACCTTTAAGATGGAGTGTTAAGCAACTTAGTATATTGGCCATCTTTTATGTCTTCACCTTGTAAAAAGCTCATGAAACAGAAGAAAATTTGCCTGACCGATCACCGATGCACATGCCTTTGATCCCTGGCAGGATCGGCGGGCCTTGCTGATCGTCGGAGATTTCTCTTGATATTCTGTTTTGTTCAGGATATAATGAGGATATGAATGAGCTTTCACGCCTGACACCCTTCGAGCATCATATCGCGGCAGAGTTCGCGCGGCGGGTACGTGAGCGCAAGGGGAAGAGAATTCTTCTGATGAAAGTATTCGGCTCAAGGGCAAGAGGCGAGGCGAGAGCCGATTCTGATCTTGACATACTGGTGCTCCTGGATGAGATGAGCCTTCCGGACAGCCGCGAGATATGCGCTGTTGCCACTGACCTGCTGCTGGAGAAGGAGCTTCCCTTCCAGATATCCCCGAGAGTGATGACAAAAGCTCATTTTGAGGAGATTATGTCGAGGGAGCTGCTGTTCCCGAAAGAAGTGGAAAGAGACGGTATCACGGTGTGACGGAAGAGAATAAAAAGCTGAATGTGCAGTTTGAATGGGAGAGGGCCGGGGAATCGATTCGGGCTGCAGAGGTGCTGCTGAGCCAGGATTTGTGGGCTGACACGGTCTCAAAGGCATACTATGGAATGTTTCATCTTGCGAGGGCATTATTATTCTCCCTTGGTATGGAGGCAAAAACCCATGGCGGTATGGTGCACCTCATGAGCATGCACCTGGTGCGGACGGGAGAGCTCCCTTCATCGATGGTGCAGGATTTCAGTCTTATGCAGAAGCGCCGCGAGGACGCGGATTACCAGGTGGCCATGCGATTCGAGAGAAGCAATGCCCTTGAAGCCCGCGAGCTGCTTCTGAGATTTAGAAAAGAGACGGAGACATTTCTCAGGTTGAAAGGGTACCTCTAGTCACGCCTCATCCCCCTCCCATGGCGTGAGCGCCAGGACACACTTGCCAATTTTTCCGCTGACCGCTTTCTCTGGTACCTCTTCTGCAGCTGGGATATTGCGGCGTCTTTTGTTTTGGTTGCTATGGCAGGAGTATTTTACAGAATAGGTAGGGATTTTATGGAAAATACATAATCCAATATTCATGAGCTTGAAAGAGGAGGTGTGTTATGCCGTTGATTAAATTGCAGACTTCAGTAAAAATTCAGGATAAGGCATCGCTTGTTCTGGAATTTTCGAAGATATGTGCACAGATTATAGGAAAGCCCGAAACATATGTTCAATCGATTGTTGAAGATGATGCCGTCATATCCATGGGCGGCAGAATAATCGACTCGGCTTTTGTGGAAGTAAAAAGTATCGGCGGGCTCAATCCGTCGGTAAATAAAGAATTAAGCTCGGCACTATGCAGAGTTCTTGAGGAAAAAATAAAAGTAAAGCCGGCTTCGGTGTATATTAATTTTATCGAGGTAGCTGCGTCCAGCTGGGGAAATAACTCGACGACATTCGGATAAGGTTGTGGGATATCCAGCCACTGCACTTCAAATTCCAAGATGAACCTTATGAGCTCCGGGCAGTACCGTTCATTTTTATCGCTCCTCATAAAATTACTGGAAAATTCCAGAAAATATGCCGGCCGGGAGAATGGCCCCAGGCTCACGATGCACCACAGGGCCCGTTTTCATAGATCTGCTGACGCACATTATGCTCTCTATATGAAAATGCCGTAAGTCATGGCAGTGAGCACAAGGCAGGAGAGGAATAGATTCAGTGGAATGACGACTTCCTTTTTCTCTGCTTCGGGAAGAGCTTCTAGAGGGAAATACCTGATTCCTCTATGAGGCCGCCCTGGATCTCGATACCCTGGACCATAGTGGTCACATAATCAGACTCGGTGAGGCTCTACGAGCTGAGGAAAGACAACGGCGGGAAATTCACTGAGAGTCAACGGGGATCTGCATTCAGGAACTCAGGGAGAAAAAACCGGAGGGAGTCCTACCGGTCCTTTGCGCCTGACTGGGCATCCTTGCTGTCCTTTGCGCCCAGGGACTTCAGGATCTCCTCGACATCCTTGCGCCCCGCTTCCCTCACAAGCTCAAGGACCGTCTTGTCGCCCATGCATTTCGCATTGACATCCAGGCCCTGTCCCACGAGGAAGGTGAGCATCTCTTTCGGCTTCTCTCCAATGGCCGCCGCATAAAGAGGGTGAATGCCTCCGAAGGAGCCCTGCTTCAGGTAGTCGGGGAAGTCGCTCATGATCTCTTTCATTTCCTTCACGTTTCCGGAAATGAGGGCATCGGAGACCTCAGAGGGAAGGGAGAACATTTCCCGGAACTTCTTTGCCTGCTCAGGCGTGGGGGGCGGGGGAGGAGGAGGCTCCTTGTATTCCGGCATGGGGTCCTTGGCCTGGTCCATCTTTTTCTCGACGAAGCCATAGAGGTCGGGATCGGCATTCTTGAAGGCTTCCCTGGAGTCTTTCCCGGCGGTATATTTCATCATGCCCTCGGCGAAATACTCCGATTCGTTTGTTCTTGCGTAGCTGCTCCAATTGGGATTCTTGCTCTCATTGACGGCGCCCTTGCCGTCCTGGATGCCGCCGATGCCTGCCAGGCCGGTGCCTGCCTGGGACGAGGCATCATTCTCATAGGTATCACACCTCTGGTTATATGCCGCATAAAGCATTTTCAGCGTTTCGTCCTTGAAGGACATCATCTCGTTGCCCATGTACCCCCCCGAAGGCTGGTCAGCCTCGAGGAGGTCGTCCACGCCATGGGCCGTTTCGTGGCTGATCGTATTGAGGGTGTCTTCCTTCATCCCGCCTTCAAAGCTGTCCTGCCTGAGGCACACGGTCTTGGAGTCCCTCGCATAATAGCCGGCCTTGTTGTCTTCCCATGTGCCTGAATCATCGAGGATCGAGCCCTTGGGATATCCTCCGGGCGGCGGGTTCTTTGTATCATAGATATCAAATTTGATGCCCATCTCCTTGAGCTTGTCGAGGACACTGCTGTCATAACGCGAAAGACCTTCGGCGAGTATCTTCTTCTGCTCATCGTTGAGAGGCTTTCGCTTCCCGTCACCACCTATGGAGCCGCCCAGATCGGCAGCATATTTTTCGTAGTATTCCTTTTTCTTATCTGCCGTCGCCGCTTCGCCCACTTTTGAAGCGGGGGCCTTGCCTTCCGCGGGGGCGCTCGCCGGGGCTGCCATGTCGGGCCTTATTTCATTGGTGCCGGGGTCTGCCGCTTTCGCCCCCGCACCGGGCTGCCCTGACCGCCTGGTCCTCTCCTCCTGGGCTTCATCGGAGATACTGGTGCTGTCTTCAGTGGAGATAACGGAATCCGCTGTCGTCTCGACAGGTGCAGAGACCGACCGGGGAGCGCCTGTTTCCGCAATTCCGCGGCCTTCCAGGCTGGTCCCGGTGATTTCGCGGTCTTCTATGGCAGGCTGGTCGTCATAAATTGAAATTCCGGAGATTGAATCCACCTGGCCCCCCCGACGTACAGATCTCTCACTGGTATATCACGTCTCTGGAATGCTCTGTCTATTGGGAAAATGTTAATTTATTGTTACCTGCACCTGTCAGAATGTTAAATTTTTATGCGGGAAGGGTCCAGAACCCGGCCCTCCCCGGTTATTTTATTACAATTGATCGCACTCTCCCATATCTGCTTCCATTTATCAAATGCAGGGGGAGCCTCTTCCTCAGCAGTGATCTTACCCGTCAATTGTCTTGAATTCAACCGTGGTGGAGGTGCCTTTTTCCAGGACAAAGTCTGCTTCTGTGCCGAGCTGCGTTGCAAGGCTGCTTACAAGCTGGAGCCCGAGCGTCGAGGGGTTCTGCAGGTCAACCCCCGCGGGAAGGCCGATGCCGTTGTCTCTTACGGTAATTGCCACAGTATTTTCCCCGGGGGCCCTGAGCTCTATATCAATGTGCCCTTGTCTATCATCGGGGAAAGCATACTTGAGCGAGTTGGTGACAAGCTCGTTCACAATGAGAGCGCAGGGAATTGCACTGTTTATCCCCAGGTGAACAGGCTCTGCCTTCACGCTGCAGGTAATATCGTCTCTCCCGTATGAGGCGGCGAGGGAGCTGGCGAGCTCCCCGAGGTACTGGCCGAAATCAATCCGCGTCAGGTCATTTGATTGATAGAGCTTCTCGTGGATGAGGGCCATGGTCCTGATACGGTCGATGCTTATGCTCAGGCAGTCACTCAGGGCGCTGTTTCCGCTCTGCATTGCCTGGAGCCGGAGGAGGCTCGAGACTATCTGCATGTTGTTTTTTACCCTGTGATAAACCTCTTTCAGCAGGAGTTCCTTTTCTTTAAGAGACTTTCTCAAATTTTCCTCGCTCTCCTTGCGCTCGGTAATGTCCCTTACCACGCTGATCACCCCTGTGATGTCGCCCTGGCCGTTCAGGTGAGGGCCGTAAATACCCTTGACCCATCCTTTCTTCCCTGTGGAAGGCGAATAGAATGGGGTGTCAGGTGATTTTACCGTCCGGCCCTCAAGAGCCTTTGCGAGCAGCCTGTCAATGCCCTGTTCTTTCAGGTGGGGGAAGAGCTCAAGGGAATTCCTGTTCAGCGCCTCCTTTGATGACACGCCAGTCAGCTCTTCCATGAAGCGGTTCCAGACCAGGTAGTTCAGATGCCTGTCGTAGACAATCAGACCTTCGCAGGCATTTTCTATGATCTCCCTGTTGAACTGCACGGCCTTTTTCAGCTCATCTTCAGCTTCCCGGCGCTCCTCCTCGATGGAGATCGCTTTTGCCAGTATGCCCATGATCTGGAGATCCAATGCCGTGAAAGCCCGTTTCTTCACGTCCACAAGACAGAGAGAGCCGACGGTCCTCTCCTTTATCTTTACGGGGAAGCCCATATAGCTCTTCAGGCCGTACCTGCCGACATTGGAATCGGTTTTTTGATAGGAAGTCCCCTCAAGATCTTCAATGAGAAGAGGCCCTTCATCTTCTCTCCTTATGACATCGTAACAGATATGGCCCTCGGGGCGGTCTTCCGCTTTGAAGCTCTCGGGCTCGTTCCATATGGCCCATGTGCAGAGAAGGCCTTCATCAAGCCGATTATACAGGACACAGGCGCCTCCGAGGATTTCGCCCGCGGTCACCACGATTTTCCTGATGTTTTCACGGGAGTCAACACCAAGCAGCAGATAGCAGCCGTTGAGCTTCGAGATCCAGTCCCTCAGCTGCTCCTGTCCGCCTGGTTCTAAGGTGATATCACTCATTGTGCAAAGGCCTTTCTGAAGTAACAATCACTAATTTTTATAAATGCACGGGAAATCCCTTTTTCTCCTCTGAAAATGCGCGGCTCCACCGGCGGGGATGAGGCACCGCGTGTGCCCGGATTAATCAGCCTTCCGGAAGACGCCCCATATGAGGGAAGGATCCAGGTTGAACCTGGAGGTTGAGAGCTGGGGCCTTATGACAAAGTTCCTGGGAGACCCTTCAAGCTTGAAGTAATAGCCGACCTCGGTGCTCAGAGCGCTCACGTAGGGGACTCCGATCCTGTACTTAGGTGCGTTGTCCAGGTCCAGGCGCCCGTCGATGGCTTTGCCGTTTCCCTTGAGCTTCAGGGTCCCGTCGCCCATGCTTTTTCCCCTGTATGCCAGCCCCAGGACACGGCCTTCATAGCTGAAATCGGGGTCTTTGGGATCTCCGCTCACCTTGAGGTCTCCAAGGACCTTTCCCTCCATGTCGGAGCGTTTTCCTCCCATTATGCCGGCGAGCGTGGTGATTGGAACGCCTTCAATGCGCCCGCCGAGCTGGCATGTCTTCTTTTTGGGAGCCATGCTCCCCGTGAGGACTATAGGGCTGTCGCCGGCAAAGACCTTCAATGCCGAGATAAGATAAAGGCCTTCTTTCTCTGCTCCCTCGCAGGTCACTTTTGGCAGCTTGTTCTGATCCCAGATCAGATCGCTGCTTGAAAGCGAAAAGAGGTTTTTTTCCGCTCCCCCTTTATTCACCGATATCTCAATCCGGGCCGTTCCCTTGAGCTTCTGCTCCTGCAGCTTTGAAAGCGCCCATTGAGCGAGATTAAGCCGCGGAACGCTTATGGCCGCCTCGAAGGCTCCTCCCCTGCTCTGGCCGGTCACCAGTGCCTTGCTCTCGGCAATCGTGAATTCCCCCGAAAAGGGGAAGTACTCGTCTTCCTTCTGAGAAAAAGTGAAATTCAATGAAGAGATTTCATCGTTTTCCGTCTTTGCCCGGGGTGCCGTCACGGTCCCTGATATTTTTTTATCGGCGGAGACGACATGGAGCTCCGGCTCAATAAGCGTGAGAGTCTTCAAGGGAAAGGCGTCGGCTTTCAGTGCAAGCTCCAGGCCCTTTCCCGATTCTGCACCTTGTATGCTCACCCTGCCCATTTCTTTGTGAGACGAGGCTCCCTCAAATTCTGCGGGCTCTTTTCCCTTCCGGTGAAAAGATATTTTGATGGCGCCCCAGTTTTTCCCGATCATGGAGAACAGCTCTCCCTTTGAGCTGATGAAGGAAGAGATGAGCCTGTCAGGAAGCGCGGGCTCAAAGGTTCCCGCCATGGTGTCCTTCCTGCCTGCGAGGCTTATCTTTCCTCCTCCGAGACTCTTTTTATCATAGGAGAGCTCGGAGCCGGACCCGCTGAAGGAGAATTCAGGGCTCTTGAGGCTGCCCTCGACAGATACCTCTCCTGTCATCATTCCATTGAGTGACGGCCCTTGCGCGTTTTCCCCGGGCGTTTCCAGCGCTTCCACGGGGAAATTATTCACCTGCCCCCTCAGAGAGAGCATCCCCTTCTTAAGAGAGCCTTTCCCCGTGATAAGGGGGACCTTATCCCCGATTCTGATCTGCTCAATTTCAACCTCATCATTCCCGGCAGAGATTGACGCGAGAAGGGGCTTATATTTTCTGCCCCCGAGGGAGACCTCGCGGGAAAAAACCTGCATGCTCCATTCTTTCGTTTTCCCTTTGAAGTCTGCCGTTATCTTCATTTCGGCGGAGCCTTTCAGGGCAGGGATCCTGTAAGCATTCAACCTCAGTGACTCAAGCGCAATATTCTTTGAGCTCGCGGCAATATGAGCGGCCTCATTCTTGATGCTCCCCCTGATATCAATCGGGTTGCCGTTCCACCGGGCGCTGCCCGAAATGACGAATTCCGAGGGCCTGCTTTCGGTAAATTTCAGGAGCGGCGCTTTCATCGTTTCCTTGGCGAAAGTCATCGAAAAGGCGGAGATTTCGCCGAGAGCGGCCCCGTCCCTGGCGGTGAGAGTCAACTGGGGTTTGATGACGGACCAGTCTCCGGCGGTGAGTGATTTTGCCGCGGCCTTCAGCGAAAGAACCTTTTTCCTGATGGTCCCTTCCAGGGTAATTTCTTCTTTTCCCTTGATTGATCCTGAAATGGTGCTTGTCTCCCTGGCTGGCGCATTGAAGTCGAGAGTCATGGAAGAGAAAGGATAGGTGACAAGAGCGCCCTTTCCTAACGTTATTCTTCCCCTGGTTGCTTTTTCTGATGCCTCGAGATGGCATGCCGCCCCCTCTTCTGCAGAGAAGAAGGACGGGCCGGTTTTCATGCTCATCAGTGCGAAGATCAGCTCCGGCCTGATATTTTCCAGGTCAAGGACGAGGTCTTTGTCTTTCTTAATTTTCCCTGAAAGGCCAAAGCTTTTCCCCCCCAGGGAGATATCCAGGCGGTCAAAGAGGTATTCATTTCCCTTCTGGCGGATTTTTCCCGACACTGCAGGGTTATTTACAGTCTTCTTTCCCATGAGGAGCGAGGGGAAACTGATTTTCCCCTCGCCGCGGTATTCACCGGGCTTTCCCAGGACGTGAAAATGGAATGCTCCGGGCCTGGGAAAAGAGAGGGGGAGCAGGAAGTCTTCCTTGAGCTCCGGCTTGAAGGCTGAAGAAGCTGCCACCGCGTCCAGGGTTCCGCCGTCTGCCGCTCCGTTCAGCGATAAATCGCCCTGCGAGGTTTTTACCATGGTATCTCTGAAGCTGACTTTCCTGTTTTCAAGAACGTAATTTCCCTTGATTCCCTCAAAGGGCATGAAAGAGATCGTGCCCTTGCCGATTTCAAAGGCGCCGCGCGACACGAGGCGGCCTTTGGTGCCCCGGAGGGAAAGGGAGAGCGAGAGGGCTCCCTTGAGCGGAGAAGCTTTCATGTACTTTTCCAGATGCACAAGGTCGATTCCGGAGCAGGCGCCTTCCACGGAAGTCACCGGTCCTGTCTTTTCAGTGTCAATATGCCCCCTGCCGGAAAAAGCTCCCTTCCAGATCACGAACCTGATTTCAGGAATCTCTATGGAGGATGCTTTCTTTCCAAATTTAAGATGGAATTTTTCAAGAGAGAGGTCGTTTGCCGAGAGCAGGGCGCTCTCCAGGACGCCATCCCATTCTTCGAGGCTCTCTGAATGGGCCTCCAGGTCCGTTTTTCCCCCGTAGGTGATCTTTTCCCTGGTGGGGAACAGGGCCGCAAGCTTTAAGAGAGGCACATTTTTCCCCTGCAGGGTGAGTCCCTTCCCCTTTTCCACGGGATAGGCTCCCCTTATCGACCATTTTTCCGAGGTATCTTCCGAGGTGCAGGAAATTCTCACCTCCCGCGGCTCCCCCTTCTTTTCCAGGTTTCCCTTGATGTTTTTAAAGCTCCAGGGGGAGGCGCCGCCGCCGGGAAGCCATGTGAGAGATCCCGACTCCACGCGCAGTGAAGGCAGGTTTTTCCACGGTTTTTCCTTCTTCTCCCGATCCTTGATGAAATCGATAAATTCCCCCGTGATGAGCATATCGGGCTTTTCAAGCTCTATGAGCCTGACGGCCGAGTCTTTGTCATTCCCGGCGGCTTTCCAGATATCAATGAGGATAATGACCCTCGGCACCGCCATGACCTTCCCCTGTTTTTTCAAGGCTTCCGGGGTGCTGACCACGCACTCCTCGAGCACAAGGGTCCCGGGAAGCTTCCAGGAGACTTTTTTCACCGAGGTGGGGCATTTCAGAGTATCCGAGAGAAAGGAGGAGATGAAAACAGGGTCAGTATATCTCTCCAGGGCGGCCTTGGCCCTGAGTCCCGCCCAGACTGTTGCGGCAAGAATCATGAGCAGGACACCCGCGGCAAGAAGAGCCAGTTTCCTGCCAGATGGCCTTAAATGTTCCGTTTTCAGCAATGCCCCGCCCCCTCAATTTTCATGGATATCTTAGTTATTCGACGTCAGAGGGAAATATCATGCAAAAGCTCCAAAATAATATGAGAAGGGAAAGCATTTACAATTTTACAGATATATTGTAAAATAAGGCTGTAAAATTACAAAGATCATGGAAAAATGCATGAAGCAGAGAATGATAAAACGGCTGCTGAAAGTTCCGGAGCGCTCGTTCTTCCTCTTCGGCCCCAGGGGAACGGGCAAGAGCACCTGGCTGAAGGAAGCTCTGCATGGAGCTCATTATATCGATCTGCTTGATACCTCCCTTTCACTCGAGCTCTCCCGCGAGCCGGGCCGGTTGGGAGCGCTGGCCGGCAGTGGTGCCAGGGGCTCCTGGGTGGTAATCGATGAGATACAGAAAAATCCCTCACTGCTTGATGAGGTCCATCGTCTGATTGAAGAAAAAGGGCTGAGGTTTGCATTGTCAGGCTCATCGGCCCGCAGGCTCAGGCGCGGAGGAGTCAACCTCCTGGGCGGGCGGGCTCTCACCCGCGAGCTTGCTCCTTTTACATGGAAGGAGCTGGGAAATTCTTATGACACGGAGTTTTCTCTGCAGTGGGGAAGCCTTCCCCTCATCCATGCAGATAAGGAGAATGCCGCTGATATTCTTGGCTCCTACGTGGCCACTTATCTCAAGGAGGAGATAAGGGAAGAGGGGATAGTGAGAAATCTCTCTCCTTTCATACGCTTCCTGGGAATTGCGGGGCAGCTCAATGGCCAGACGCTGAACTCTCTCAACATAGCAAGGGAAGCCGCGGTGCCCCGCAGCACTGTGGATGTCTATTTTTCAATTCTCAGCGACACCCTGCTCGGTTATTTTCTTCCTCCTTACCGTCCGGGTGCGAAAGTGCGCGAACAGGCTCATCAGAAGTTCTACTGGTGCGATCCAGGTATAGCCCGCGGCGCGGCAGGTCTTCTCTCTGAGCCTGCTGACAGGCTGTGGAAAGGGTGTGCCCTGGAAACGCTCCTCTATCACGAGCTGAGGGTTTACAACCATACGCAGCAGAAGAACAGGGATATCTTTTTTTACCGGAGCGGCCAGGAGAGCGAGATTGATTTTGTGATCGAGACCAGAAAAAGACAGCCCGGCAGCCTTCCGCGGGTTGTATGCATTGAAGTCAAGCTCTCAAAAAGATGGGAGAGGAAGTGGGAGAGGCCGATGCGTTCTCTTGCATCGACGGGCAGGGTGGCTGTTGACCGCATGATAGGTATATACAGGGGGGAAAGGTCATATCATTTTGACGGCCTTGATGTTCATCCGTATGAAGAGTTTCTTGCGAGGCTTTACAGGGGAGAGGTGTTCTAAAGTCCCTTATGCTGCTGATAGAGATATCGTGAGGCCCTTCATCTTCCCTATGACCTGCTCTTCCAGCTCCTGCCTTGTCCACTCGTTCATGGTGCGCCTCCTCCTGCCCTGAAGCTCCCGAGGTGATTGCAGGTCTCCCAGTCCCCGCAAAGATCATGGAAACAGCTTCACCGGTTCGAGTCCTGTCAGTCGGGACCTATGACCAGACAGACCCCGTTCCAGATTTCTTCCATCCTTCGCGGCGAAAGGCGCCCGACCTTTTCTTCGATGCAGGAGATATCAATTGCTGCGATCTGAGTCATATTGATGACGGAAGGCTTTGGCATGCCTGCCTCTCCCTTGAGGAGCCGCACATTCCCGGGAAGGTCTGCATATCGAAGATTGGAGGTAATGGCAGCGACTACCGCGGTATTGATACGGCTCCGGTTGAAGCGGTTGCTTTGCAGGACCGCTGCCGGGCGCAGGCCTTCAGGCTCTGAGCTCTGCCTTCCTGGAAATCACGTATTCAGCTCTAGAAAGGCTTAACCGCTCAGTTCCGAGAGTCACGGGTGCCATGCCGCGGAAAGAACGGGCGCCCCGTGCCCCTCGAGGCAGGGATGACAGGGGGGCATGTGCGGCTGATTTGGATTAAATCATCAATGTGTGCTATACTTGGATGAACATCAGGTCTGAGTATGACGATGCAAAAAGACGAGATCCTCAAGTATGACGGCCTCCTTCTCCTCACCGCACTTATATGGGGTTTTGCCTTTGTGGGCCAGCGGGCCGCGATGCACTCCATGGGGCCCTTTGCTTTCAATGGCATCAGGTTTGCCCTTGGAGCGCTGGTCCTGATTCCCTTCCTGCATGGTTTCAGGCAGGATTCACGCGGGGATGCCGCCCCCCCTCCGCAGAAGCAGCCCGCGCCCTGGGGGGGAGTCATTGCGGGATTGATCCTTTTCATCGCCGCCTGGCTGCAGCAGGCAGGCCTGCAGTATACGACGGCCGGCAAGGCGGGCTTCATCACTGGTCTCTATGTGGTGATCGTTCCCCTCTATGGCCTGTGTGGAAGACGGAAAGCCACTTCCGGCTCATGGGCAGGGGCGATTCTTGCCGCGGTGGGGCTCTACCTGCTCTGTGTCACTGAATCTTTCACCATCTCGACAGGCGATGCGCTTGAGCTGGCCGGCGCCTTCCTGTGGGCAGCGCATGTGATGATCGTGGGGTGGCTCTCGCCCGGGAGGTCCCCGGCGCTCCTGGCCTTCACTCAGTTCATTACCTGTTCTGTCTGCAGCCTTGCCGCCGCGTGCATATATGAAAGGACGACCCTTCAGGCCGTCTGTTCCGCCTGGCTGCCGCTCTTTTATTGTGGCTTCATATCCGTGGGAATCGGGTACACGCTCCAGGTGATTGCTCAGCAGAAAGCCCACCCGGCGCATGCGGCCGTCATCTTCAGCCTTGAGGCGGCGTGGGCTGCCCTGGGCGGCTGGCTCGTGCTGGGAGAGACCCTTTCACCCCGGGGAATGGCGGGATGCGCCATCATGTTCGCCGCAGTGATGGTCTCCCAGTTTCTGGCAGACGGGAAGATGAAGGAGTTTCACACCTGACACCCTTCGAGCATCATATCGCGGCAGAGCTCGCGCGGCAGGTACGTGATCGAAAGGGGAAGAGAATTTTACTGATTGATTCCTGTCTGAGCTTTCACCTGATCTGCCAGATGCGCATTCAGTTTTCTCAGCTCACGGAGACATTTTGAGGCTTCTTTTTCCCTGCCGAGCGCCACCAGCGGGAAAACCTTATTGGCCAGGGCTCCTGCTCCCCGCGGCTCTATCTCCAGCGCCCTGTCATAACAGTAGATGGCCTGCTCGTAGTTGCCGAGGACGGCGTATGAGAGTCCTTTATCTGCCCATGCTTCAGCATGGCGGGGAGCCAGCTCAAGCGCTCTGGCATAGCAGGGAAGGGCATCGTTATCCAGGCTGAGAATGGAGAGTGACCGACCCTTGTGATGCCAGGCCTCCGCAGACGCCGGATTGAGCTCGATAGCCCTGTCAAAGTCTTCAAGCGCCTTTTCATTCCTGCCGAGCAACGAAAGCACCAGTCCCCGGTTATACCAGAGCTCTCCATCATGGGGATTCATCTCGAGCGCTTTATCGCAGCAGTGAAGCGCCTCCCCCTCCGTTCTGATTGCAGCCGTTGAAATACCTTTGTATGACCATGCCTTTGCATAGCAGGGGCTTGTCACAAGCGCCCGGTCAAAGCTTTGCAGCGCCTCCTCGTGCTTCCCGAGGGCCTGGAGCGCCAGTCCCTTGTTAATCAACGCATCATCATGCAGGTGATTGAGTGTGAGCGCCCGGTCAAAGCACTTGAGTGCTTCGTTCTTTTTTCCCAGGGCTGAGAGAGATACACCCTTGTTTGACCAGGCCTCTGCCAATCGCGGATTCAGCTTGAGGGCCTGCTCGTTGCACCGCACGGCCTCCTCTGTTCTTCCCAGTGCAAAAAGAGAGGCTCCCTTGTTGAACCAGGCTCGATCGTAACGGGGATTTCGCTTGAGTGCCTGGTCAAAGTACGCGATGGCTTCGGTATCCATCCCCAGCGAAGAAAGGGAGGCGCCCTTGTTCAGGAGCTCCCATGCGGTGAGTGCACGGTCCTCTTCAGGCTCAGGGTAGAGAAATCCTGTCACGGAGCGGTAGATCTTCTGCAGGGCCTCTCCAAGCTCGCCGAAGCTGCTGAAGCGCTCCTCCTTGGTTTTCGCCAGGCATCTCAGCACCACAGCAGAGAGCTCCTCCGGAGTTTCATCCCACTGCGCGCGCGGGTCTGGTGGCTCATGGAAGAGATGGCCCGATATGCATGCATTTATGTCATCGCTCCCAAAGGGTGTTTTGCCGGTGAGCATCTCGTAGATCATGCTGCCGAAGGAGTATATATCCGACCTGGTATCCATGAGCTTCAAATCCATGAACTGCTCTGGTGACGCGTAGGGAATAGTTCCCATAAATGAATCGGTGCTGGTCAGGTTCTCTGTTTTGATGTTCTGGATGCCTTCCCCCTGGCGGATCACCTCTCCCTGGATAGCTGCAATGCCAAAATCGGTGATTTTCAGCACCCTGTCGGAAGTGAGCATGCAGTTTTCCGGCTTGATGTCGCGGTGCACGATCCCTAGATTCGAATGGGCAAAGTGCATCCCTCTGCAGAAGTCCATTGCCAGCTCGAGTATAGTGGGAATTGAGAGTCGGCGGGCTTTCATGTAATCCCTCAGGTCACCCCCGGCAATATACTCCAGGACAATATGGGGCTTCCCCTGGATTTCCGTTGCATACTTTGCTCTGACAATGTTCCTGTGCTTTTCCAGCTTCACCCAGATTTCAGCTTCCCGGATAAACCTCGCCACCGCTCTATTATCTGCCACATACTTGTCATGAAAAGTCTTTATAGCCACTGCTTCCCTGTGCTCATGGTCATAGGAGAGATAGACGTTACCCATTCCTCCGGCCAGCACCTTCAGGACTTCGTATCTCCCTCTTATCCGGTCCCCCTTCTTCCAGGTTTCCATTGCCCGGTTCCTTTCTCTTATCTTACAGGATGGTGAATTTTCGGCATTTCATTCCCTCTTTTCCTGCCCGGCACACCCCGGAAAACAGAAAATCAGTATCTCTGGAATGGCCCTTCCGGCCTGCAGTGACAGGTTTCAATGATCCGCTTTGATGCCGAGTGTCTTGAAGAGAAAGGCCAGCACATCGCTTCTTTCATGTATCACCTTCAATGTGGGCTTGCCCATGCCATGGCCCGCCTTTGTCTGAATCCTCAGCAGCACGGGATTGCGGGTGCCATCATTGCACTGGATGGCTGCCACGAACTTCTTCGCATGGGCGGACACGACCCGATCATCGTGGTCGGCGGTGGTGACGAGAAGCGGCGGATATACAGTGCCGCTCCTGACATTGTGAAGCGGCGAATAGGCGATGAGCGCGGCAAACTCATCGGCGCTCCTGTCTGGATCGCCATATTCCCCGATCCATTTGTACCCGACGGTGAATCTGTGATATCTCAGCATGTCGGTGACCGGTACTTCACACACCACGGCGCCATAGAGATCCGGCCTCTGGCACATGCACGCCGCCACAAGAAGGCCCCCGTTGCTGCCTCCAGAAATGGCCAGCCGGCGCGGGCTGGTATACCTGTGCTCGATCAGCCATTCCGCTGCGGCGATGAAGTCATCGAAGACATTCTGTTTCTTGTCCCGCATGCCTGCCTCGTGCCACTCCTCCCCGTATTCCGAGCCTCCCCGGATGTTTGCCACGGCATAGATGCCTCCCTGCATGATCCACAGCAGGTTTGCCACCGAGAAAAAGGGTGTCAAATCGATGGAAAAGCCTCCGTATCCATAGAGAAGCACGGGGTTATTCCCCTCACGCTCCATCCCCTTCCTGTGAGTGAGAAACATCGGCACCCTGGTGCCGTCCTTTGAGTGATAGAAGACCTGCCTGGTCTCAAAACCGGAAGGATCAAAATCAAGAGCGCTTTTCCTGAAGAGTGTCAGGGTATCCGTCACGAAGTCATAGCGGAAAGTACTTGAGGGATAGAGGAAGGAAGTGAAAAGGAAGAAGAGCTCGGTTCCTCTGCTCTGCGCGGAAAGGAACGATATGGAGCCTATTCCTGCCAGCGTGAGATCTTTTATCAACGCTCCGTCGTGACCGTAGATCTTTGCGATGTGATGAGCATGGTGCATGAAGACGCATACAAAGGAGTTATTGACGGAGATTGCCATGGAGAGCGGATTGTCGCACTCCGGCACAATCTCTTTCCAGTTTTCTCTTGCGGGATTATCAGTGTCGATGGCGATTATGCGCCCCTTCGGGGCATCGAGGTCCGTGACGAAGTAGAAGAGGGAGCCTGTGTTGTCTATGAAGCGGAAGCTGTTGCTCTCATCATCGATCAGTCTCGTGAAATCGCCGTCGCTGTCCATTCTTCTGTAGTATACCCTGTTTCTGGGGCCTGCCATCGAGAAGGCATTCAGCACGAGATAGCGCCCGTCTTCGGTGGTGAAGGGGGAAAAGGTGAGCTCTTTGATGTCCGGTCTTTCCAGTACGAGGCGGTCCTGTGCCTGGGGAGTGTTCAGGGAATGCCAGTAAACTCTGCAGTATTTGCTGGCGTCTTCTTCCGGAACCGTGCCGGCTTCCGGGTAGCGGCTGTAGTAAAAGCCTGAGTTGTCGTGCTTCCATGCAATATCGCCGAATTTGCACCATCTGAGGGTTTCGTCACACTCTTTCTGTGAGTCTATGTCCCGGATCCTTATTTCGTGCCAGTCGCTTCCGGACGTGGAGATCTTGTACGCTATCAGGCGGCCGTCGCTGCTGTAGTGCTCGCTGTTCACCGATACGGTTCCCTCGTCACTGAGCTCATTGGGATCAAGGACTTTGACGGGGGTGCTTTCAAGATCGTGCTGCATGTAAAGGACAGGCTGATTCTGAAGGCCGTCGTTTTTCGAAAAGAAATAGCGGTCTCCCTCTTTTCTTGTCACTGAATACTTGGGATAGTCCCAGAGCCTGGTGAGATGCGCTTTGATCTTCTCTTTGTCGGAGTCTCGGTTGATAAAAGAGTCGGTCAGGCTGTTCTGCCGCTCCACCCATTTCCTTGTCTCGTCTGAATCAGCGTTTTCAAGCCACCGAAAGGGATCGCGGACTCTGGTTCCGTGATACTCATCGACAATGTCATCTCTTCTGGCCCGGGGGCAGGCTGTGTTATTCATCACTCTGTTTCGCTCCATGGTATTTTCAGATCAGTATTCTGCATCAAGGCCTTGTATGCCTGTGCTCTGTCCAATAAAAGGATAACCGCGAAATTCAGCCAATACTCTCTGTATGAGCATGAGCTGCAGGAGCTGCGGAAAGAATATTGACAGCGGCGCGGCGCGTTGCAAATGGTGCGGAGCGCCTGCAGAGGAGGCATCGGCCGGGAAAGCGGCCGATGCAGAAGCCTCTGATGAGGCCCTCAGAGAGGGGCTTGCGCTTTTCCGGCAGAACAGCATTGAGGCGGCCCTCTCCGCCTTCGAGAAAGCGCTGGCGCTCAATCCCGGGAATTCCAATGCCATGACGAACTGCGGTCTCTGTTTTGCTTCGCTTGGCAAAAAGGAAAAGGCTGTGGAGAGCTACAGGAAGGCGCTGGAGCTTGACCCCCGGAATACCGCCGCCCTCAACAACAGCGCCGAGTATTTCTCAGAATCCGGGAACCATGAAGAGGCGCTCAGGTATTACGACCGCGCGATTGCCGTCAGGTCCGGGGATGCCATGCTGTGGGGGAACAAAGGGACCTGCCTCATCTATCTCAAGCGCTACGAGGAAGCCCTGGCTGCCGCGGAGAGAGCCCTCAGCCTCAACCGCGAAAGCGGCACTTCATGGCATATCAAGGCATTGGCGCTCGATGCGCTCAACCGCGCAGAAGAGTCGTGCACCGCCTATGAAAAGTTCCTTTCTCTCGCGAATTCCATGAACATGGAAGACGCAGAGCGTGCTGAGCATGCTAAAAAGAGAATAGCCTTTCTGCAGGGACCTGATGCGCTCACCCGGGCCAGGGCTGACAGGCTCATAGAAGAGGGCAAACTGGCTCTTGACAGCGATATGGAACGGGCACTCGAATGCTTTCACCAGGTTACCGTTCTGGCGCCCTCTGACGGAGGAGGGTGGGCAGGCAAAGCGCAGGTCCTGCAGGCTCTTGGACGGGGAGAGGAAGCGCTTCCCTGCTATGACATGGTGATTGCGCTCAAACCAGGCTGGGCAGGCGCCTGGCATATGAAAGCTGACTGCCTCGAATCGATGAGCCTCCTGCAGGAGGCGCTGGCCTGCTATGACAGGGCGCTCGAGGTGGATCCCTGCTTCGCCAATGCCTGGTGCGATAAAGGCCATTGCCTGAACCGCATGGACAGGACGGAAGAAGCCCTCGCCTGCTTTGATAAGGCGCTGGAAATAGACAACAGACTTCATGTGGCCTGGTTCAATAAGGCCGAGCAGCAGTTAAAGCTGGGGCGCATGGACGACGCGAAGCGCTCCTATGGGAGATTCATGGCAGCGGTTCCGCCCGGCAATGATCGGCTTCTGCAGCATGCGCAGAAAAGGATCTATCAACTGGGAGCAGCGGCAATCTCCGAGAGCTATGATGCCCTGGTGGACAGGGGAAAGGAGCTCACGGGCGACGGCAGCTTTGAAGAGGCAGAATTCTGCTTTGAAAAGGCGGGAAGGCTCAATCCCTATTCGGGAAGACTATGGCTTTACGAGGGGATCCTGGAGGAGCGCCTGGGCCGTCAGGAGAGGGCCCGCGAGCTTTTCCAGCGGGCTGTTGATGCCTTCGGGATGGAGTTCTCAAAGCACAGCCCACCCCCGCCGATTGCGGAAGAGATTGCCCTGGCGCGAAAAAAAGCGCAGGGAGCACCGCTTCCCGATGGGGCAGGCGAGGGGGAATCAGCCCTGAGATCGGCTGAAAATGGTGAAGAGGAAGTTGAAATATTTGATGATGACCGCGATACCCTTCTTGCCGTTCCTCTTCCCAGGAAAGTGACACGGGGCGCCTTCAGGGACACGGGGCTGCTTGTCGTGACCGCTGAGCAGCAGAGGGAGATCTCCTGGTCCGACATCCTCTACGTTTACATGGGAAGAGTAGAGCCCGGCGCGTCAGAGGAGGTCAAGGGGAAGGTGGGCTCTCTCGGCCTGGGCAGCGGGGCGCCGAAGCTTGCAGGCAGGGGAGAAAGGTTTCAGGCAGAATCGGCGCACTCTGCCTTTTACCTTCTGGATATCTATGCTTCGGGGCAGATCCCGCCGTACCGCATCGATCCTGTGGGCACAAGCCTGAAAGGGTTTCTGGGCGAAGAGGCGGGATTTTCCGCCGAGCTGAACCTCTTCAGCTTTGCAAGGAAAATCGCCCCCATGGTGAGCGCGCAGGCAGACCCTTCCCTGCTGCAGTTCGTGGAAAAAGGGAGGAAGGCGGTCCCTGTGCACAGATCAAAAGACTCTTTCGGGAAGGCTTCTTTCGAGGGATATAAGGCCAGGAGAAAGTGAAGCCCCTCTCATGCCCGCGCTTCCTTAATCTTATGCCTGATCCCGGGGAGCATGCTTTTCTGGCTAGAAAACGGTCTTCTTATCGAGCCCCGTTTTATCTCCTACATATTCGCCCCCTTTTTCGCCGAAAAAGCTTCCCACGATGGCCCCGCCGATCCCCCCGATGACACCGCCTACGGCGCCGCCGATCAGGGTCCCTGCGCCGGGGAATATGGAGCCGATGGCGGCGCCGACCACAGCGCCTCCCTTTGCTCCTGCAATGCCTCCTGCAATGCCTCCTGCGAGGCTGCCGCTCACGGCCGCCGCATCTTTCCCCGTGAACTTGCCGTCATCGTTTTTGCGCTCATATACCTGGAATCCCGCATCCACCACTTTAAGCGCCACTGCGGCTTTACCGGCTACCTTCGCCACCTTGCCTGTTGTCGAGGCCACTTTGTTCATCTCGGGCTGGTAAAACTTGTGAGCCCGTGAAAATTTGTCAAGCTTCTTCATCTCTGGAGTCCACTTCTGTCCTTTGCTGGTGGCTCTCATCGTCTCGCTCCTCAGGTGGCTGAGCTTTTCCGCACCATGCTCGAGGCCTTCGGCAGCGCCCTCCACTGCCACTGCCCCATACTTTGCCTTATGCACCCCATGCCCGACAGTCTTCACGGGATCGTGATGCTCTTGCGCTTCGACAGGCTCACCGGTCACATTCATTGCGCCGGTGGCTATCTTCTGATTGTGCATCGCTCTCTCTGACGTTGCTTCCGGAGGAGCCGCATCAGCTTTGTGAGCTTCAGGCGGAGCTTTTTTCCGGGGAGGAGCAGCAGGTGGAGCGACAGGGGGAGGATTTTGAGGAGGACCTCCTACTTCTGGAATACCCATTTTATCACTCTCCATTCTTTTTGATTATCAGGCATTATCCCTCATCACTGCCGGGAATACTTCTCTCGATAAAGTGAAGGCTAAAGCTCCAGGTTAAGCACTCCCTCACCCTGGATGCCTTCCTGTTCTCTGATTATCCTTATTGCTTCATTGAGCATTGAATTTCCCGTCTCTGCCAGATTTAATGCCTGCTCAAGAATCTCGAAATCACCGCGCTCAGGATAGGTGTAGAGCAGATTCACCCCTTCAAGGAAAAGCACCATTCCATTTACTGTCAGCTCCCTTTGAGGCCCTATCTCCTTCTCGATCTCCAAAGGTGCGATCTCCATTCCCTGCATCTCTGCGAGATTTATCTCCACCTGTGCCTTTATGGCATCAAGAAGCTCAATAAAATCGTCCTTTGAAATCTCATCATTAAACAGGTAAAAACACGCCAGCCTGAGCCTGTCAAAATTCCTTTCCCTGTAGTCCAGAGGAAGGTTTTCCTTTAAAAGGGAGAGACAATGATGGCAGAAAATGGTATCTTCAGCGTTCTCATTGTCACAATTCACACATATCACAATACTATATCACTGAACAGGGAGAAAAAGTAAAGAGGAAGGCACCATTTTTTTATAGGATTTCTTGGCACTCAGGCATGAAACAATGAAGCCCCCTCTATTGGAGGAAAGCGCACTGCAATGTCCTTAAAAACAGCCTCTATGGGGGCTAATCGCATCCTGGGGCTGAAGCAGTGATTCTTTCGCCGCTACAGGCTCTTTCCGGGTTTGGCGCCAATTTTTTTCAGATACTCCGCCATTTTGTTGTTCGGATTGTGCTTTTCGGCCACATCAAGAGGGGTCTGGCCATATTTGTTTTTCGCATTGAGGTGAGCATCATGAGCAAGGAGAACCTCTATGATTTTTTTATTCGCGTCGCTCAGTGCGTGTATTGCCGCATTATGAAGAGGAGTAAAGTCATCATTGTCTTTTATGTCGGCCTCTACCCCCTGGCTCAGGAAATAGTTCACCAGATCGAGATTTTCATAGCTTACGGCAAGATGAAGGGGAGTGACTCCGGAACACCTGCCGATATCTTTTCTGGCATGGAGCAATGAAGGGTTTCTATCGGCGAGCTCCTTTGCCGTTCTGTTGTTTCCCAGGTGTATTGCCGCGAAGATGTCATCACCTTTCAGGAACAGGGATCCATTCTCCTGGATGTCGATCAACAGGTGAAGAGCGCTGCTCTCACTCTTTCCAAGGGGATAGCAAAGGGTGGTGCACTGATTCACCGAATCCATCACATAATAATTTGAATCATTCTTGTATTTAACCCCCTTGAGAGTGTAGGTGATGGAGAATTGCATCTCAGGTGGTTTAATCCCGGCAGCATCCTTTATCACTATGTCCTTTGCGCCCATTTTCTCATAGGTGCGTCTGAACTCATCTTTCAATGATTTCACATGTGATTTCGCCTCTGCCTTTTTTCTGAAGGCAGTGAGCATCCAGTAGTAACCCTCGGGCGAGGTGACTATGACCCTGTCATAGTCACCGGGAATGCGCTGCTCTTCCACTCTGCATTCCGAAGGATAGGAAAACTGTATCCAGTCCCTGTTGAGCTCTGTGAACTTCCGGTTTTGAGAATAGCCGGCCTTTGCAACCATAAATAAGATCAGAATGAAAAGGAACCGAAAAAAAATGTGCTTTTTCATGGAAAATCTCCTTTTCTTTTCTCGCTTCGGTCCCCGGAACATTACTCCTTCATTCTCCTCATATGATACCCTGCTGAAAACTTTTCCTGCCGTGGGGAAAGACAAAGGTGAGATTGTGGGGTGCCCTGCCCCTGATGACGAGGTACCCCTCATGGACGCACCTCAGGTGGTGGGCCATACAGAGGGTGATTCTGTTGTGAAGTTTGTCACTTCCCCCGTGTGAGCGGAAGATGATATGATGGGAGTGGAGGTTGCGGCGGCACCGGCAGCCGGGGGCCTGGCACTGGTAATTATCACGGGCCAGGGTGCGGTGGTGGATGTCCCTTTTTTCGGGGTAGTCCCAGGTGGTGAGGAAGGCGTCAAGGAGGGCTTCCATGAAAAGGGCAAGGAGCGATGAATCCGATCCCACAGGGCCTGGAGTTCCCTCGGGGAGCCGGGTGCCCCGTGCTGCCTGCCAGAGCCTCACGGCGTGGTTCCAGAGGGGGACGAGGTCCCGTTTCAAAAAGAAGCGGATAAGGGTGCCCTTGTCATTGAGGTTCAACCCGAAGGTTCCGTCTTTGTGTGTCTCCCCGGAAAGGATCGCGGCGATCTCGGGGAGTTCAGGGTGCTCCCCTCCCGCAGTGACCTGCCAGATGACGGAGAAGGTCCCGTCCTGGGAGGGGGTGACCCCAAGTTCGTGTGGTCGAGTAGGCGCCGGCCTCGCGGCCGGCGCCCCTCACAGAACCGTACGGG
>JAVHLM010000033.1 GCA_031082125.1 Candidatus Eremiobacterota bacterium | reverse complement strand
TTGTGTCCACAATCTCCCACAGGCATTTTCATTGCGAGTTATGCAGGGCTCTCGTATAAGGGCTATTGCCGTGGCTGCCCGGATGTGGTATAGTACACTGAAGCGGCACTAAGCCCCGATTTTTAGATTTCTGCAGGTGCTGTCCCATGAAGAAGGTTCTTGTCATCGACCCGGGTATCCGCTTCCTGCGGGGAGCGAGAGAGCACACCATCGAGGATTCCCATTTTCCAAGGGGCGCAATGAGCATCGCCACATTCCTGCGCTCCCGGGGCGTCGACACGGAGTTTCTTTTCCTTGACGCCCTCAGGCAGAGAAGCACCTTCGGGGAGAACGTGAGCCTCATCTATGACACTCTCAGGGGAGTCATAAGCGGCAGGGATTACTCCCTTATCGCCATCGGAGGCCCCTTTACCATCCAGATGCCTCTCATACAGATGGTCGCCGAGATGGCCCGTGACCTTTCACCGCGCTCTCACATCGCTCTCGGCGGCGTCCACGCATCGTTTCTCTCTGAAAGGAGCCTTGAGGAGGTGTCCTGCGCCGATTCAGTCATACGAGGAGAAGCGGAGTGGACGTCGCTTGAGCTGGCGCACCGCCTGGCAGGGAATCTCCCTCTTGAAGGCCTTGAGGGCCTCACTTACCGGGACGGCGCCATGATCCGCATCAACGGGCTCCGCTCACCGGGGAGGCTTGAGGAGCTCCCCATGATAGATTACGGGCTGATCCCCCGGAGGCTTTACAATGAAGTGATGATCAACCTTACGGCAAGCCGCGGCTGCGCCTTCAAGTGTACTTTCTGCGCCGAGCAGAGGTTCTGGGGAAACCGCGTGAGGATCTTTCCCGTTGAGGCGCTCGTGGATGAGATCCGCCATGTGAGCAGCCTCTCTGAAAAGCCCATTTTTTCCATAGAGGACAGCATGATATCGCTGAAATCCCCCTATTTCTTCAGGTTCTGCGATGCCCTGAAAGCCCTTCCCTCCAGGGATTACTTCATCAGCCACATCAACTCCAGGGTTGATGCCGTCTGCGAGGAAGGACTCAGCGCCCTGAGGGACATGGGAGTCTCAAGGGTTGCCTTTGGAGTGGAGAGCGCCTCGGGGAAGGTTCTGAAGGCCATGAACAAGGGAATTACAAGGGCCGATATGGAGAAGGCCTGCAGGATGGTGAGGGATTACGGGGTAGCCGTGGCCACCCTCTGGATTTTCGGCCATCCCGGCGATGACCCCTCCGAGTCCGAGGTGAGTATCAGGGCGCTGGAAGACTTTTATGTGAGCGATCTGCAGCAGGTTTCCGTGATCAGCATGTTCATTCCCTACCCGGGAACGCCGTTTTTTCACCATCCTGATGAATTCGGCCTCACTATACTCCCCGAGAGGTGGGACCTCTGGGATCGCTACAGCCTGAAGCCTGTCTTTGAGGACAGTCATTACCGCCAGCAAGATCTCGTCGCCGCATGCCAGAAGGCCCTGGAAGTGAAGAGCACCCATGAGAGCCTTTCCATTATGCGCCATTTCGTCAAGGACAGGATGGTGGAGCTGCCCAACGGCTGGAACGCCCTTGTGGCGCCGGGAGGCTTGCCGGCCATCGAGATCAATATCAAGCCCTTCGAAAAGCTCTGGGAGGATCTCGGAGTGAAATATCACAAGGGCCTTGTGGGGCTTTTCTTTACCGATGACAAGGTCATGGTGCGGATGAGCCCCCTGTCGCCGCCCATGCAGGAGGCCCTCAATACACTTGGCTCCATGATTGTCACGACCCTCGGAGGCTTTCGTCTCAGGCAGGATGATCAGCTCCTCATCACCGGGACAAACAGGAATCATCTCAACGGCTTTGCGCTCTGCGAGGTCCTTCTTGCCCTTTCCCGCGATTTAGCCGGGCCTGGCATGTGAAGAGCCTCTCCCCGCCTTTCAGCTCCAATTTTCAATCTCCCTCAGGATGTCCATGAAGATCAGATGATGGAAAGGCAGCAGGATGATCCAGTAGAGGGGCCCCCAGAATGAATCGGTGTCAAAGAAGGCAGTAAGCTCAAGGCGGTTCTTGCCCTCGAGAGGCTCAATCATAAGCTTCAGCCATCCTCTGCCCGGGAGCTTCATCTCGCCCCTGAGGAGGAGCATCTCGTTTTCCCTGAGGTCCTCGACGCGCCAGCAGTCGATGACATCGTTGATGGAGAGGCCTGGAGAGCACTTCCTCCCGCGGGCGATGCCCACGCCGAGCATAGCCCTGTCTATCACCCCTCTCACCTTCCAGAGAATTGTGGTGTGAAACCATCCTTCGTCCCCCCCCAGATTGCACATGGTCTCAAAAAGCGACGAGGCACTTTTCGATGAGACAAGGGACTTTTTCAGCGAGAACCGCGGCGGCTTTCTCAGCTCCGCAAGCCTGACAAAGGTGGCGCTCGTGTGGGAGCGGGAATCCGACCATCTCGTAAACACCTGTGCGCGCTCTTCCCTGGCAAGAGCCCTGGCCACGGCCTCTCTCAGGGGCAGGGGCTCAAAGGGGAGGAGATCCCTCATCCTGCTGTCCTTGCAGATCACTTCATCCTTGCACCCTGCCATGAGGGCCATGACAAGGGGCGCCGGCACGGGGGTGATGAGGCCTGCAAGGTAGCCGAAAAGGCGGCAGCTTGTGATGAAGGGCACTCTCAGGAAAAGTGTCTTTCTTCCGAGAATCTCCGCGAATACTTTCAATATATCGGCGTACATGAGAATGTCAGGTCCGCCGATATCAAAAAACTCCCCTGTCGTCGAAGGGGTTTCCAGTGCTCCCACGAGGTACTTGAGGACATCCCTTATGGCGATGGGCTGGCAGAGCGTGAAAGCCCACGGAGGAAGAAGTATGAGGGGGAGATTTCGCACAAGATGCTTGATAATCTCGAATGATGCGCTTCCTGAGCCGATGATGATGGCAGTGCGAAGCACCGTGACAGGGGTAGGGCCGTCCATGAGGGCAACGCCGGTGGTGAACCTGCTCTTGAGATGGGGAGAGAGAGGCATCTGTGCATCGCCAAGACCGCCCAGGTAAATAATCCGCGAGATCTCGCTGGCCGCGGCAGCTTCGCTGAAATTTTTCGCGGCGGTGATGTCGGCCTCTTCAAAGTGCTTCTCACCAAGGCGGAGGGAGTGGATAAGGTAATAGGCCGTGCTTATTCCCTCAAGAGCCTTCTTGAGCGATTCCCTGTCAAGGGCGTCTCCTTCGACAACGGTGGCACCAGGCCATCGCTCCCGGTAGGCATCGGCATCATGGCGCACCATCGCCACGACCTGGTACCCGCGGCCTATGAGTTCCGGTATGAGCCTGCCGCCTATGTATCCCGTGGCCCCAGTGACAAGAATCTTCCCCGCCTCGGGCAGAGGACGGGAAGGCAGGTTCCTGCAGAGAAGCTCATGGTAAAATTCTGTCATCTCTCATATATTTGCCTGGAAGCACCTCTCTCCCTCCTATTATTTCTTTTCCATGGGAGAGCCTGAAGGAGCAGGGGGCTTCCTGGAGAAGTCAGAGAGAGATATTTTCGGGAGGTGGAATGGAGAGCGGAACGAAGGCTTTACTTTTGGTGATTGTCTTCATCACCGTCCTCACAGGTTGCCAGAAGGTCCTGCCGCCGCCCGCAGGGAAGGGAGCTGTCACTCAGAATCTCATGAAAAAGCTAGAAAAGGTCAAAAGAACGGCCTGGCTCCCCGTGGTAAGGGCCGGTGACGGCGACCTCACGGCATCAAAGTTCTCCGGGATTCCCTGCCTTCTTCCGGGAGAATCATGGCCGCGCTGCAGGAACTGCAAAAAGCCCCTGCAGCTTTTTGTGCAGCTTGATTACGCCGGGCTTCCCGCGGGATTCAGGAAAGAGGTGAAGGCTGACAGGGGCATTCTCCAACTCTTCTACTGCACAAACACCGGCGCAGGCTGTGATTATTCAGAGACCTCATGGCCCTCTTCGAAGTGCACTCTTGTAAGGATCATCTCCCCGGACAAGGTGGAAAAGCCCCGGGAGGCTCCCCCGGAAGGGTACTTTCCCGCGAAGATCATAGTGGGATGGAATGAGGCAGATGACTATCCCGGGTGGGAAGAGTTAAGCGGGAAGGGAATCACGCTGGATGCCCCCGATGAAAAGGAGTATGAGAGCCTTGACACGCCGAAGCAGGGCGAAAAGCTTGGCGGATGGCCCTTCTGGGTCCAGGGCATCGAGTATCCCCTGTGCCCGAAGTGCGGTGCCACGATGCGGTACCTCTTCCAGGTTGACTCGGAGAAGAATATCCCGTTCATGTTCGGAGATGCAGGTATGGGCCATATCACGCAGTGCCCCGTCCATACGGACGTCCTGAGTTTCAGGTGGGCCTGTTATTAGAAAATCAAGAGGAGGTTTCCATGAAACATGTAATGACTGCCGTTCTGCTGCTTCTGTTTTTCTTTCAGGCGCTCCCTGCCCGGTGCAAAGAGGCGGGCACCTTCAGGTGGACAATAAAGACCCTTGAGAAGAAGGAAAAGGACTGCGCTTTTACCTTTTCCTACCCGGAGCTTTCAACAGACTGCGCCATTATGGGAGTACAGGGCATCGTGAAAGACTTCAACCGCAGGATGCTCCGTACCGCAGAGGGCGAGAGGGACTCTTTTTTCAAGGAGATGAAAAACGACAAGACCTCTTCAGGACCGCCCGAAGTGCCTAATGAGCGCAGCGTGGCCTGCACCCAGGTAGGGAGCACCCCCCGTTATGCCTCTTTTGTCTTTGACCATTACGAGATGTGCAGAGACATGGCTCATCCAGAGAACTGGTACACAACGGTCAACTGGTCTGCTGACGGGAAGTACCTCGTCCTTGATGACATCCTGAAGCCGGGCGCGAAGACCCTTGAAGTGCTCTCAAGTGAGTCCGAGAGGCTTCTCAGGGCAAAATTCAAGGAGGACGGGGAGCTCCTGAATGCTGCGGGATGGGCTCCCAAGGCCGACAATTTCAAGCATTTCTGCATGGGCGGCGACGGGCTCCATGTCTTTTTCCTGTTTTACCAGATAGGCCCTCGGCCTTTAGGAGGCCCCGAGATCACCATCCCGTGGAAGCCCCTTGAGAGCAGCCTCACCCCGAGAGGGAAGGCCCTTCTGGGGAAATGAGCTTCCCCGTCTTTATTGACTCAGTGCTGCCATGGGGGTATAATGAAACTGAGGCGCCACAGGGAAGAGGCCCTGTGCCAGGAGACCTTATACTCCGGAGCATGCCAGATGACCTCATCATGCTTGAGAATGAGGTGCGTCAGTAGATCAAGGAGGTTCCATGAGAACTCGGGTAAGCTCAGAGCTCGTAAGAAAGCAGATAGATATCTGGGAACGGGAAAAGCTTCATAAAAAGCGACTGGAAACTACGGAAGATGCCCCTTACTTCCCCGTAGTCACCGTCTCACGCCAGATGGGGACAGGGGGAGTCTCCATCGCCGAGTTCGTGGCAAAGAAGCTGAATTTTCGGCTCTTTGACCGGGAAATCATAGAATTCATCGCCGAGCGCGCCGATATCCGCAAGAGCGCCGTTGAGACCATCGATGAAGGTGTCCATTCAATAGTGGAGGAGTACCTCCATTCTTTCATGGGGAAAGAGGGCTTTTCCGCCTCTGAATATCTGCGCCACCTCACGGAGGTGATCCTTGTGACGGCCGGCCACGGGAAAACAGTCATCATCGGCCGGGGAGCCCACCTGCTCATCAAGAACCGCCCCCTCCTGAGGGTAAGAATTGTGTGCCCCCTTGCCACAAGGATCAGAAGCCTCGCAGAGAGAGAAAACCATACATTGAAAAAGTCCGAGGAGATTATAAAGAAGCGTGACGTGGAGAGGGCAAGCTTTATCAAGAAGAATTTCCAGCGGGATATTGACGACGCCACAAGCTATGACCTCGTGGTAAATACGGACAAGATCGCCTTCGAGCAGGCCGCTGATATTATTGTCTGCGCGTACAGGAACCTTTTCGGCGATAAAGGCGTCGCTCTCTCATAGGTCCATGTCATCAAAGGTCCTGATGAAAGGCTCCACGAGGTCGGGATCGAACTGCCTTCCGGCACATCTCCTCAACTCAGCTATTGCGGCTTCATGGGGAAGCCCTTTGCGGTATGCCCTGTCTGATATCATGGCGTCATAGGTATCGGCAATTGAGATTATCCTTGAGAAGAGAGGAATCTCGTCGTATTTTCTCCTGTCCGGGTATCCTTTGCCGTCAAAGCTCTCATGGTGGGCTTTCACCAGCACCGAGAGATCACGGAGGTGCTCAAAGGGCTCAAGGGTTCTCGCTCCTATGGCCGAGTGCGTCTTGATTATGGCATATTCCTCGGCGGTGAGCTTCGCGGGCTTGTTGATGATGGTCCTGTCAATGGCCATTTTTCCTATATCATGGAGAAGGGCTGCCTTTTCGAGCTTCTCCAGCTTCTCAGGGGCAAGCTTCAGGTGTTCACCGAGCCTCCGCGCATAGATGCTCACCTTTTCCGAGTGGCCCTTGGTATAGGGATCAACGGCCTCAAGGGCATACGAAAGGGCGCAGACCAGGTCAAAAAAGAGGCTCCTGAGCCTTTTCTGATCCTTCAAGAGCTCGAAGGAGGCTGTCTGCAGCAGCCTGAAAAAGAGGCTTATGGTCCCCGCGATGAGGGCGGTGACTGCGGTGAAGAGGGCACCGAAGAGGTCAATGATGCAGGCCGTCCCGGTGGCAGGATAGATGAAATAGTGGAGCATAGCAAGACTCGCAGCCACGGCGCCCAGGGCATAACTCAGGAAAGTTCCTGCCGGCCCGCCAAGGAGTGTGCTGCCCCGTGTCCTGCGGAGGAACCTGTCCAGCGGGAAGCCGACGGCAAAGATCAGGGCGCCTGCGAGAACCCCCTGGCAGAGGAATATGGTGAGCCACTGGCTTGCCGATGTGGTGGCGTAGAGGGTGAGGCCCGTAAGTGCCCCTGTGAAAATGCTGCCTGCCATGGTGAGCACGAAAGCGCGCTGTCCTGCGGAATTCCCTGTGCCTAAGAAACGGTAGGAGGCGGTGAGGAGGCCGAGGTTCCTGGCCGTCTCCTCAATCTCCTTCATTATCTGCTCCTCTTCAAAGCCTGTGACCTCCTCAAGACGGTCCTCTTCGAGGGGCCATTCCTTCCTTTTCAGCATATCCTCCAGGGCGGACACCACTTTCCTGTCAAAACGGGTGCCGCATTCGGAGTACATCTGCCTGATGGTGTTCTCATGGCTGAGAGCTTGCCTGTACGGCCTCGGGTGGGTGAGAGTGTCATAGAAATCAACGACGGAAAGGATCCTTGCTTCAAGGGGGAGGTCATCCGGCTTCTTGCCGGGGAGGCTGTACTCAAAGTAGGTCTTTGCCGGCATGCGCTTTTCACCCTGCTTCTGGAGATCCACGGAATAGATGAAGAGCTGTGATGTCTTGATAATTTCGGTCTCCCAGGAAAGGACGTTGAAGGGGGTGAGGATCTTCTTCACAATGAAGGGGTGCAGCCTGATCTGCGTGAGCTCCTCGGGGGTGAGGGCCGATTCTTTCATCACGAGGCTCTCGTCAATGAATATGAGGCCCAGATCGTGCATGAGAGCGGCGCGGCCAAGCTTTTCGCAGGTTTTCTCGGGCAGGCCGAGTCGCCTCGCAAGGAGGATGCATCCATCAGCCACCCTTTTAGAATGGCCCCTTTTCGACGGGTCTCGGGCTTCAAGCACGGTGATGAGGGACTGGATCACCTGCAGGTGGTATCTCCCCAGCACCTGGAGAGAGATGGATATTCTCTCCGATATGCCGCAATAGACGAAAATGAAGGAGCTGATTACCGAAGAGAGGATTGTGAGGGCGTATACCCAATAACTGTGTACAGGGTTCTCTGCGCTCCCGGGGAAAAATATCCTGTCCGCCGTAAGGAAAGAGAGAAAAAGGAGAAGAGTGAAGAAAAGAACCTGCGCAGCGGGAGGGCGGTGGTACCTTCCCCTGCTCAAACCTTTGAGAATCCATAGCAGCAGTATATGGACCGACGACGCGCAAAGGCCGCAGATGCCCCCTACAAGAGGCCTCATCATGAAGGCGTCAAATGATCTTGTACAGACTGTATGGTATATGGATATAATAAGCCCGACTATGAGTCCGAACAGGGTGAATACCGCGATAAAATACGACCCCTCCAAAGGCTTTCGGAGTTTGTTCATTGGGTATGTCCTCGTTGTTAAGATTGTTCTGCGATCCTTCCCCTCACCAGTCCCGATTTTTTTCTTCCGTTTCCTCATGCGGCGATATCCACAGTAAGGAACAGGTCTATCTATGGGGTCAGAACAGCCTTGAAGGTTGCCCTCTAAGGATTGCATCACCTGCTTTCTTCCCGTGCATTCTCTTACTATTATCTCTTATTTTTGTTGCCGTAATGTTACAGGTTTGTTGAAATATTATTAAATATGATGACAATCATGTCTTACACCGCAGGCGGGAGCGAGCAGGCCTGAATCAGGGTGAGGAAGCCGACGGAGCGGGGGATGGGGGAATGGAGCTCCTGTCATTGGCATCTTCTTTCTTCTCTTCAATGACGCTCTTGATCTTTTCCGAGTTGATCCGGTCCTGCCTTTTGAACCGGTGATCATAGAGCTCATCGTAATTCATCCTGTCGCGCACTACCTTGAAAGGCTCTGGTGAAACGTTTATCCACCCGTCATAGGGATAGTTGAGCTCGGTAATGAGCCAGATGGTGAGCAGCATGATAAAGATAAAGATGAAATCGAAGATAAGCTGGATTTTCAGCTTCTCGGTGCCGAAATAATAAAAGCCCACTATGGCGCAGATACCGCCCACAATTATGATAATCCATATGAGGGGGTAAAGGTGGCCTCTTATCAGAAGAAAGCGCTGTACGCGTAACTGGCTCAGATCTTCGACTTTTTCCAGGATCTCCTGGTAGGTGAGGATCTCTCTCTGGCTTTTGAGAGGCAGCGTGTGGATCCTGTACCAGATGTTGTGAAAAGCTGTCTGGGTTTTTTCGCTGATGCACCTGTGAACCGCCATCTCCTTCCACTCGTCGTCTATTATGCAGTTGTTGTAGTCTATCAGGGCATGCTTGAGGTCATCGGAGTCAGGAATGAGGAGAGCGAGGTGATACATGGTGTTTATTGTCTGGGCTTCCCTCCCGACATCATCCTGCGCATCGATGACCTGCGACCAGAGGGTTATCACGGCGAAGCTGAGCAGGAAGGCGTAGAGGGCGTTGAAAAAGCCGAAGGATGTCGAGAGGAGGCTCCGCTCGTTGACGTCAAGGGGAATCCTGCTCCTCCTGTGTATCAGGAAAAACAGGAAGGGAATGAGGGCTGATATGAACAGGATGGCCGCGAAGAGATATATCGCGTAGGTTGCCATGCAGCTCCTCCCATGGAAGCGTTGTTCCTGGTATGACTCTTCTCCTCCGCTCTCACAATCTCCTCCGGGAGTGATCGGGAGACACTTCCGCCCGGTGAAGCCTCTTCGGAAGACTGTCTGCGGGCATATTGTGCCGCGGGGAGAATTCTGGTATACTCTGTCCAGAGACAGGGCTGTGAAGAATTTCTATGCCCTGTGACGCAATGCAGTGACGGAGCCTTAAGCGGGATTCTGAATGAACATCAAGGAATTTAAAAAGCGCCTGGTCTATTTCTTCTCCGGCGAGGAGAAAAAGAGGCCCCGTCTTGCGGCTTTTGAGATCCTGAAATATATAGGCCCCGGCCTTCTGGTCACCGTGGGGTTTATCGATCCCGGCAACTGGGCGTCAAATGTGGCCGCCGGTTCCCGTTACGGGTACAGTCTTCTCTGGATGGTGACGCTTTCCACCCTTATGCTGATCGTGCTTCAGCATAACGCTGCCCATCTGGGCATTGTCACGGGGAAGTGCCTGTCGGAATCAGCGGTGAGTCACCTCCGCCCATGGAGTGCCCGGGCAATCCTCTCGACGGCAGTTCTTGCAGCGGTGTCCACGGCGCTCGCCGAGCTGCTGGGAGCCGCAATCGGCCTTGAGATGCTTTTCCACATTCCCCTGAGAATCGGTGTCCTTATCGCCCTCGCCTTCGTGGGATGGATGCTCTTTGCCAACGGCTACAGGAAGATTGAGCGCTGGATAATAGGCTTTGTCTCCCTCATCGGCCTTGCGTTTCTCTATGAGCTTCTCCAGGTAAAGGTTGCCTGGAGCCAGGCCTTTACGGGATGGGTCACCCCCTCCATTCCCTATGGCTCGATGCCCATTGTGATGAGCGTCCTTGGCGCCGTCGTAATGCCTCACAACCTCTTTCTGCACTCCGAGATAATCCAGAGCCGGGAGTGGAACACCGCCGACGAAGCCCTCGTTGACCGCCAGCTCAAGTATGAGTTCGTGGACACCCTTTTCTCCATGCTTGTGGGATGGGCCATCAACAGCTCGATGATCCTGCTGGCGGCTGCCGCTTTTTTCGGCGGGAAGGTGGAAGTGACGGATCTTTCCCAGGCCGAGACCATGCTCAGGCCTCTTCTGGGCTCCATGGCATCGGCGGTTTTTGCCCTGGCCCTTCTCGCGGCAGGCCTTTCTTCAAGTGTCACTGCGGGAATGGCGGGCGGCTCAATCTATGCGGGCATCTACGGCGAGCCTTACGATATAAGGGATCGGCACAGCAGGACCGGCGTGGCCATAACCCTTTTCGCTGCGGCATTGGCCGTGTTCTTTATAAAAAACCCTTTTCAGGGCCTCATTATCTCGCAGATGCTGCTGTCGATCCAGCTTCCCATCACCATATTCCTGCAGATACGCCTCACGTCATCAAAGAGGGTAATGGGAAAATATGCCAACACGCTCCGTGAGAACATACTCCTCTGGATAGTGGCGGCCGTGGTGACACTCCTTAATGTGCTGCTGCTCATCGACATCCTTGCATAAGGGTGCCGGGCGGCTTTCACCGGCGTTCTAGGGCCTGCAGACACTGCAGGGAGAATACCCGGCTTTCAGGGCCTCACTCCTGGTTTTAAAGTAGACGGCGTTCTTTTCCTTGATTTTCTTTGCCCACTGGCAGTCAAAAACATGAAATTTCCTGCTTTCCGCCAGGGTGCTCCCCACGTAGGAATACCCAGGCCTCGGTGAGGCTGCCACAAGCATGATAAGGAACAGGAGTCCAAGGGCTGCCAGTGCGGCTCGCTGCATATTTCTCATAAGAGCTCTCTTTCATGGGGCAGGGAAAGGATAGAGCTTTCAAGCAATAGTTATCCATTGCGGCGCTCCATCCCTTTTCTTTTTTCTTTCATCAGGCGGTGAAGGTTTTTTCCCTGATGATGCAAATATATGTAAAGTCACCTTCTCTGGTGAGACTTCGGCAGACCTGCTCAGGCAGGTTTCGGGAAGGGGGAAGTGTCACTCCATGAGTGATTTTGACGAGGAATATCGTGAGTGGCTTGGCCAGGAAATGCGGCAATATGCTGCCTTGACGGCCGATTATGAGCGCCTGCGCCAGGTGATTCACTCAAAGCTTGAGAGCGCCGTGGCGAAATACGCCTCCCACGCCATAGTGGAGTCCAGGGTGAAGAGCCTCTCGAGCTTTGCCGAAAAAGTGGCAAGGAAGAAATACAAGACTCCCCTGAGCGAGATAACCGATCTCTGCGGGGGCAGAATAATTGTCTTTACCCGCGAGGAAGTCGAAATAATCGAAGGCTTCATCAGGGCCGTCTTTGCTGTTGATGAAAAAAACAGCATTGATGCGGGGCGGAGAATAAGGCCCTCGGAGTTCGGTTACCGCTCGCTCCATTTTGTGGTGACCATTCCGCAGGGCGACCTTTCTGCCGATGATGCGCGCAGGGGCCTGGATTCCCTCAAGTGCGAGCTCCAGGTGAGAACGGCGATGGAGCATGCCTGGGCAGAATTCAGGCACAGGAACTGGTACAAGCAGGCTCTCCCCCTCCCGGACCGCTGGGAGCATGAGCTTTCCGCCCTCTCTGCATTGCTGGAGACTGCCGACGGTGCATTCTCCAGGATTCAGTCAGGCATCAAGGATATAGAGCGCGGGGAGCTTCTCTCAACGGGCAGTGAGAAGCTCAGGAGCGAGCTGGAGCTTTTCCTGATGATCCTGGACCATGACAGGGAGGACGAGCATCTCGCGCACCGCGCCGGGAGGCTTGCAATGGCTCTGGAAGAGTGGGAAAAGGCCGTGGAAATCATGAAGCCATTCTCAGAAGGAGGCTCGCGGCATATCCTCCGGGACCTGGGAATATCGCTCTGCAAGCGGTACAGCCCTTCATCTGAGCCTGATAAATACGGTGAGGGGATTGCCCTGCTTGAGAAGGCAGCCATTGACGTGCCCTGCGATACCGATGGTCTCACCTCGCTTGCTTCGGCTCTCAGGCCGCTTGATCCGGGAAAAGCCCGGGAATTCTGCAGGAAGGCCTACGAGGCGGACCCCGCCAATCCCCATGTCCTGGGAACGTTTCTGACCTCTGAAATTGCCTCTGGAGGCGCCGGCGCCCCTCTTGCGATGTTCTCACCGGTCATCAGGGAGGCACTCAATAAATGCCTGGAACAGGCCGGGGCATCGCTCAACCTTCCCTGGGCCTATTATGATGCCGCCCTCTTTCACCTTTTCCTGGGAGAGACGGTGCAGTCCCTCCAGATGTACTCGCGGGCCCTGGTGACGACCCCGTCATTGTGGATGGTAGAGACAACCCTTAAATCGCTTGAGAGCCTGGCGGGGGCATGTGATTCCCTCAAGGAGTGCCGGTCGGCATTGAGAATGCTCCAGTGCGGGATGGTGAACAAGTCTGTCCAGATGCTCGGCAGGATAGGGCCGGGTGAAGCTGCTCCGGAAGACAGCTCGCTCATAGAGAAGGCAAAAGTGCTCAAGGGATTTCAGAGGCGCCAGTACAGCAATGCACTCCCCTGTTTTGTCATTGCCGGCGAAGCTTCCAGCCAATGGACACTCTTCAGAGAAGCATTGAAAAGCGCTTTTAACGCTCTCAGGGCACTGGTGCTGTCAGGCGCCGAAGAGAGCACCATGCTCTCCTTTCTTTCGGATCTGAAAAAGGCGTACACGGACTCCCTTGAGATAATCCCTTACTCGGTGCTCCCTCAGGAAAAAACTGCAACCGAGGGCACCATTGTGCCCTTCCTCCAGTACTGGACCGATATCCTCTCCTCCGGTTATCCTCCCTCGGAGGTGAAAGTACTTGGTGTCGGCGCCAGCGAGAGGACCATTGCAGAGTATTCTGTCGCGCTGGCCTTTGGCGCAACTGTCGTTCTGCTTGAGGACGAGACTCTTTCCGCTTCATCTTTTCTCCCGGACAATTTCTGGCATGACAGGGGAACCCTTTACATCGTTGATGCAATGACCCTTGAGGCTTTCGTGCGCGAGGGCATGGCGCCCCTTGAAGATGAGGCCGATATCAACTCCCTTGCCCGGGCGATCCATGACTCGTACAGGCGCTCGCAGCTCAAGATAATTGCTGAGAATGATCCCTCCCTGAAGCAGTGGGAAGAGCTCAGCGAGACCCTGAAGAACTCGGACAGCCATCAGGCGGCCCATATCTTTGAAAAGATGCGCACCATCGGCTGCCGTGTGGAGAAGAAGAAGGCGAAGATGGCAGATTTCCATTTCACCGAAGAGGAGCTTGATCTGCTTGCCCAGAAGGAGCATGCCCGCTGGTGCGTCGAGCGTATCAGGGATGGATGGAAATACGGCGCCGTGAAGAGCGTGGAGAAAAAGATCACCCCGTGGATTTTGGGGTGGAGCCACCTTGATGAAGAGAGAAAAGAGCTGGACCGCAAGGCTTGCCTTCGGATTCCCTCGCTTCTTGAAAGGGCGGGCCTTGAGATATGCAGAGGCCGCTGAACGAGAGTCACCCGTCAGATTTTCTCAGTGGCAGCCCGGTTTTCATGATACTGGAGTTCAGTGTTGACACCCCATATATTTTCTTTAGTCTTTACGCCGTCTCTTATATTTGCGACTGCAGTCATGGCAGTCATCATGGAATGATCCATGTTATTATACCTGTGCATCCCGTTTCTTCCTATGCAATATAAGTTTTCGAACCTGCTCAGATACTCTTTTATTTCGCTGAAGCGGCTGTAGGTCCCGAAGTAAGCGGGATATGCTTTCTTCAATCTTATTCTTGTTGCATCGAGAACATCTTCCCTGTCGAGAATGCCGATCTTTACGGCTTCATTGATTGCGAAATCAACGAAGCCGGCCTCTTCCATATTCCACAGCTCATCCCCTTCAGTGCAGAAATATTCAAGCCCGAGCCATACCTTATGGGGATCAGAGACCATGTGGGGACTCCAGTTATTAAATATCTGAAGGCGCCCGAGTCTCACGTTCCTGTCCTGGATATATATCCAGTTATCGGGAATCAGGTGATTCGAAGCGGTATTTTCTTTTCCATTTTGAAATTTCAATTTTGAAGCCAGTATCCCCACAGTGATAAAATCCCTGTACAGCAGACCATTGGCAATTTCATTTATTTCTGCCGGGATCTCCGCTTCAAGATTAACTATGAGATCTTTTACCGGCATTGTGGAAATATAATAATCAGCGTATGCCGGGAATTCTTCGCCGGACCGGGTATTTTTCACGGTCATTCCACTAATCATATCATTTTCTGTTTTGATTCCGATCACTTCGTGGTTCAGAAATATCCTGGCGCCCTTTGCCCTTATGATATCCGCAACTTCTTCCCACAGCTGGCCTGGACCGTACTTGGGATATAAGAAGTGGGAAATGAGGCTTGTTTCCTTATCCTTCTGGGTAAGGGAAGAGAGGTCTTCCTGCCGTTTACCGCCCAGAAAGCTCATAATATTTTTAAAGAGCTCATTTATGATATGGAGAGCCGCCTTGGAAATGGAGAGCCCCTTTATTCTCTGCGCCCCCCACTCGGCACTTATGTTATTACAGGGGATACCCCAGACCTTTTCGGTATAATCTTTGAAAAAAGTTCTGTAGAGCTCCTCGCCGAACCTGTTGATGAAAAAATCCTCGAGATTCTTTTCTTTTACCGTAAAAACTCTCGCTCTGAGATAGCTGAGACCTATCCTGAATACTCTTATGATACCCAGGTTTTTCAATGTTTTCAAATTCAATGAAATTGGATAGTCAAAGAATTTGCCCAGGAACAATATCCTGGAAATTCTTTGACGGATGAGCATTACCTTGTCGCTTTCCCCCTTTTCCCCAGTATCGGTAGAAGTATCATAAATCCGGGAGCCTCTATGCTTCCTGTGCGGAAAAGCAATTTCATGGGAGAACTTATCTTGAAAAGGCATTATCCGGGCCCACCAGGCAATAATCATATCGGATTTTGAAAAAAACCTGTGTCCTCCCATATCGATTCTGTTACCCTTATAATCTATTGTCCTCGAGATGCCCCCGATAGAATCGGTCAATTCATAAATAATGGGGATAACATCAGTCTTTTCAAGCAATTCGTATGCAGCGGTGAGACCTGCCGGACCCGCTCCTATTATTAAGGCGGTTTTGCGTCTGTCAAGGTGATTTATGTCCATCACTTCTTTTCGCTGCCCTTTATTGTGTTCGGCCAGTTCCGATGGTTTTATGAATTTTCGGGAAATTGAGCAGTTCCTCCTTCACAATCTGTTGCCGCGGGGTATCAGAAGCCTTAAGAATTTTTCACTGGAGTCCTGCAGGTTCGGACCTCTTTCTTCGGAAGGAAAACAGGCTTAATGAAGGAATAGAGTTCATTGAGCTGAGGAGAAAGCCTGCCCGAAGGGCAGTGGATAGTCTCAGTCACATGCACGCCTCAGGATGCACAATGGAACGACTGATAACCCGCGATCTCACACTCCAGGCTGTCCAGGGCTCCATAGCGCCCAAGTACCGCCGGGACAGGGAGCTACGCCTTCTGCAGGAGATACTCTGCCGGAGAAAGCGCTGTAATGCCCTCCTGGTGGGCGACCATGGGGTAGGGAAGAGGGTAATTGTAGAATCCCTCGCCATCTCCATCGCCCTGGGGGAAATACCGTCCCTCAGATTCAAGCGCATCGTGGAGGTGAACCCCAGGGCACTTTTTGTGCCGGAGATAGAGAAGCCCTCAGCGCTTTTTGACGAGCTTCTCGTCACCAGCGCCGCTGCCGGGAATATCATACTCTTCATCGAAGACATCGATACGCTTTACTATAATGATGAGCACGATACCTACGTGCGGAACGTGCTGGAAAAATACCTCGACAGCAGGTCGCTCGCGATAATTGCCACCACCACTCCGTTCCATGAGCGCCCCCTTCTCGAGGATCAACATCTCAAGCAGTACTTTACCTCCCTCTTCATCAATGAGCCCCGCGAGGAAGAATGTGTCAAGATTATCATGAACATGAAGCATGTCCTCGAATCCTACTATGCCATCTCAATAGCAGAGGACATCATTACCCATGCCGTAAGGCTCTCCAACAGGTATGTCCGGAACAAGTTTCAGCCTGACAGGGCTCTTGATCTGCTTGATTCCGCCTGCGCCCGCATGATCTGCATGGCATCGCCTCAGGGGGAACAGGGGCGGCAGGATGCCGAAGGGCCGGTCCTCAACACCCAGCACCTTGAATCCTATCTGGAGGACGCTCTGGGCATTCCCCTTTCAAACAAGGGTACGGGAAAAAATGCCCTTCTGGGCAGCCTGGAGTCCCTTATCGCCCGCGAGATCATAGGCCAGGAAGAAGCGACAGAAGCCCTCTGCGACATACTGCGGGTAAACCTGGGATTTCCTGAGATAAGGGGGGCAAGGCCCGAGGGGATTTTTCTGCTCCTTGGCCCCACAGGCGTGGGGAAAACCGAGATGGCACGCATTATTGCCAGGCTGCTTTTCAAGAATGACTCATCATTTATCCGCCTCAACATGTCAGAATACTCAGAGCCGCACTCTGTCTCAAGGCTTATAGGGGCACCTCCCGGCTACGTCGGTTATAATGAGGGAGTGATACTCACCGAGCTTATTGCCAAGACGCCCCACAGCCTTCTGCTGCTGGACGAGATAGAGAAGGCTCATCATCATGTGCAGAACCTCTTCCTGCAGATTTTTGACGAGGGGAAGCTCAGGGATTCCAAGGGAGACCTGGTGAGCTTTCAGGAGACCCTGATCTTCATGACCGGCAACATAGGCGCAGAACTGCTCGATACTGCCGGCGCCATGGGCTTTATCCAGCGCACTCCCGACGAGATCGAGGTCTCTGATGACTCTCTTGACAGGGAGATAAGGAAATACTTCTCAAAGGAGTTCATCAACAGGATTGACAGGATTATTCTGTTCAAGCCTCTCAAGAAGGAAACGGTGAGAAAGATCATCAGGCAGAAATACCTGGCCAGGATAGAAGGGCTCTTGAAAGACCGGAATATAGCCCTTTCAGTGGGAAAGGACGTGGAGGAGGTGCTGGCGCTCGAGGGTTTCAGCTCCCGGTACGGCGTGCGCTACCTTGAGCGCAAGTTCAATGATCTCATCGCGGTGGAAATCGGGAGGATTCTCTACCGTGAGCCTGACCGGGTGAGCAGGATCGCTATCAAGGCTGTCAATGGCTCAGTGGTGATTGAGGCGGGATAGAGCGGATCCGGGCCTTTTTGCCGGCCTTCTCCTTCTTCTTCCTTGCGGCGGCAATCTCAGGCGCTTTCTTTGTATCCCATTTTTCTCCCAGGTGGGCTGCAAAAGTCTCGCCGATGATGTTGAGTTCATCGAGAAGCTTTCTGCAGGAGGGACATATGCCAAGATGGGCTTTCACAAGATCTTCCTCCTCAGGCTTGAGTGTTCCGGCGATAAGCCTGTCAACAAGCTCCCCTTTGCATGGAGTTTCATCCTCTTCAACGAAGTCCAGCCTGTTTCTTATTGTCACCGAATCGTGAAGCGACTTGAAGAGTTCAAAGTTCATTTCTGGCATGGCTGTACCTCTCTCTGCCTTAGAATGGCAACGGTTGTTTCAATCCAGCGCTTCTTGTCCTCATAGACGGTTCACTTTTCCCTTGGCATCTCTTCCGCGAGTTCCTTGAAAGTCTCATAAAGGTGCCACAAAATCTGCTGCAGCTGGAACCTCGCGACCTGCTGGTAGATATAGCCCACGAGGCCTCCATCGGTGTTCTCTTTCCTTGCCTCCTGGTAGAAGCTGTCGCGGAAGTGATTGTCGTTAAGGAGCCGCTCTTCCATGAAGGGAATGCCCTTTATCCAGGAGATGAGGTTCTCCTGAGGCGAATTTTGCCTCTTTACCAAGATGCTGTCAGGGTATGGAAGGATTCCATCCTTGACAAGCAGGTCAACGGATTCTCTGATGGTCTTCCCCTGGAGGTTCAGATCAAGCAGCCTGAGGCGGAAGGCATAGGTGCCGTCAAGCGATGCATAGCTGTCCCTTATCCTCTCGAGGGCCCTGAAATAGCATACTCCCCATTTACCCTTCAGGATTTCCTCCAGATTGTTTTTCAGTTCCCTGAGGGCCCGTTTATGCCACTGCCTTATCAGCGGGTACTCCTTGTTCATCTCCTCGGCAATTTCCGTGAGGGGCACCGCCTCGAGGTCATACCGACGGAGTATCTCCCTGTATGAAGGATTCCTTATCATCGTGAAGGCCTGCATGACAAAGGAATTGCTCTCGTCGAGGACATGGGGATGCATGTCCCCTTCCAGGATTCCTCCGAATAGCTCTGGCGCTGTCATACCTCTCCCTTCTGCAGTGCCGCTGATATTTGACCTGTTGTAAAGATCCTTCTTGTTCTCGATGTACTGCATTGTTCTTTTCCGGGAGAAGAGGAGGGAGAACTCGGAAAACTCATCACGTGAAAGCCGGTATATCACGCGGGCAGCCAGGTTTCCCACGTATTTCTGGAAGAGTTCCTCGTCGCCTGTGACTTGCGGCTGCGGGGCGACGGCTTCCCGTTTCTTCTTGAAGAGCTGGAAGCCTTCGATGAAGCTTTCTTCCGTGAGAGCTATGAAGCAGGCGTTTGCTGTGGCAAAAACAGCTTCGGACTTTACGATGAAGGCTGCCGTCACACCCGTGAAATTCCTGCTGATGAGATATCTGAAGGTGTTTCTCGTTGTCTCCAGGAGTTTCGTGAGAATCTGCTCACCTAGTCTTTTGTCACGGGTTTTGTTATAACCATTGACGAGCTGGGAGAAAGATTGGTGCTCTGACATTTCCTGTTTCTGCCTGCATGCTTTTGTTGATAACCTAGATTGTATCACCCTCCTCCTGCAAAAGTCAACACTGCTGAGTTCCCCCTGGTTTCTCCCTGGGGCCTGTTGCACTGCCTTCACTATATAATTAAACCTGCCATGGAGAAAAGTGACACACTTCCGGACTGAAAAATCTTTTCATCGGCACCAGAGAATCCCAAAGCTGCTGTATGGCTCCTTTCTGTTCCGGAGTCCGGGCCTCTGAAGAATTTCAGAAGGAGTAACCTTGATTCAAATGAATATTTTAAGGCCGGGAGCCTTTACAAAATGGCGGTCTAATCTCTCGAGGGAAATTTCTCAATGGTAGCAGGAAAGATTGAACGTGGCAGGAGACTCATGGGAGGCATCTTGGTCTCCCTTGCAGCTGCACTGCTTTTTCAGGCTCTGGCATACCTCCCGTTTTTCACGGCAACTGAGAGAGTAATTCAGGATAGAGCCCTTGGATCCAGAGCAGCGCCTTCGGTAAGCAAGGACATCACTCTTATTCTTTATGATGAAAAGAGCGATAATGAGCTCCATGGCCTCACCACTCCCGCCCTGGCTGAAGTGATGGGTGCCGTCGCCTCGGGCGGGGCCGTGGCGATAGCGCCTATGGTCTTTCTTGACGGCTCAAGAGATATCAAGGAATTCTCCGATGACAGGAAGCTGGAGGATCTCCTCTCCCGGTATGCCATTCTCCTCATGGCGCGCTTCAATGAGGAAAGAGGTGAGGTGGAGCCTCCCTACGGCCCCTTTGCCGCGGCGGCAGGCCCCGGTGACGTGGCGCCCCTTGTCATCAGGCCTGACAATGACGGCATAGTGAGGCATATTCCCCTCTGGTTCGATGAGAAAAACGGGGGAGCCATTCAGAAGATTCCTGCATACCCTCTCATCGTTGCCTCCAGGCTCTCAGGCAAGCCGTTTCATTTTGCCGGCGAGGCAGTCTTTCTGGGGGAACAGGCCCTTCCTCTCGAGGCCGCCGGTCTGAGGATCAACTACCGGGCTCCGGGAGAAGCCTTCATGGCATGTTCCTTCTCAGAAGCTCTGGCCTCTGCAGAGCGGAGTGACAAAGGCTATTTCAGGGAGCGCTTCGGCGGGAAGGCAGTAATCATAGGTCGCAGCGTCAACAGCGCATCTGATTTCCTCAATGTTCCGGCGAGCCTGGCGGGGAAGAGCCCCATGGCCAGGGCTGAGATACTGGCTTCGGCAGTTGCCACCATGGCATGCGGAGTCTTTATCAAAAAACTGCCCTTTGTTCTTGAGGGGATTATCGCCGTGTTCATCGCTCTTATGGCATTCTCCAGCATGCATTTCCTGGGACGCAGCCGTGGAATACTGATAAACTCTCTGGTGCTGCTCCTGATGGGTTTGCTCTCTTTTTTTCTTATCAAGTATCTTTCCCTGGAGGTAAGGATAACGGGGTGGGCACTTGCCCTGCTGGCAGTGACATTATGGGCCATGTTCTTCTCCTGTCATGGGAGCGGAAGCGGGAAGGACGGGAATGCCCTTCCCGAAAAGGGGGTGAAGCCCTGTGAGGTCTTCATAAGCTATGCGAGCAGTGACACTGCCATGGTAATGAAAATCGCCGGCCATCTTGAGAAGGCCGGTATGTCACTGTGGATCGACAAGGAAGGCATCAGGCCTGCCAGGATGTGGGAGGAGCAGATCGTGGAGGCTATTGATGCATGCAAGGTGCTTGTGGTGATGGCTTCAAAACAGGCATACCAGTCCCACAACATTGTCAAGGAAGTGACGCTTGCCTCCGAGGCGAAGAAGCCCATTCTCCCCGTGTACCTCGAAGAGGCCGAAGTCCCTCCGAACCTGCGCTACCAGCTCGCCGGAATCCAGCATATAGAGCTTTATCAAGGCTCTCTTGAAGACCATATCACTGTCATATTGAAAACCCTCGAAAGCCATGGCGTGACAGTAGGCCGCGAGGGGAGCATCTGACCTCCCCGGTGCATTGAGCGGCCTCTCCTTGAGGGCAGCTAAATTTTCTTGAAATTTCCTGCTTCCTTGTCACTTTTCAGAAGAATCCATTTAATATATTTTATAAAGGGACTGACACTCATGTGACACTCATGGCTGTCAAAATAAAAAGAGGGACAGGGGGGTGCCGGGCGGCCTTCAGGGCAGCAGAGCGCCACCGTCTTCCTATGGCCGGAGTGAACTTTGCAAAGGAGGGTGATGAGGAATGAGGGGGGTGGCTCTGATCCTTGCATGGGTTGTGTTTTTTGCCGCATTCCCGGGGGATGGGGTATTCGGAGAAAGCTATACTGCCCCTGTGATGGCCGTCATAGAAGGCGATATCATGGTCCTCACAAAGGGTGAAGAGGGTGTCATTGTCCGCCTTGATGGAATAGACTGCCCGGAGCGGGGGCAGCCCTTCTTCATGGAAGCCTGGCAGTTTGTGCAGGACCGCGTGGCAGGGAAGAGTGTATGGATTGAGGTGAGGCAGGTCGATCACAGCGGGAAGCGCGTGGCCCGCGTGGTAATTGACGGCACAGATCTCTCCGAGGAGCTTCTCAAGGCAGGCCTTGCCTGGTATGACAGCCGCTTTGCCCGGGACAGGCGCCTGGAGAGCATTCAGGAAGAAGCAAAGAAGAAAGAGTGCGGCCTCTGGGCCCTCGAAAAACCCTGCGGCCCCATGGGACTTCAAGCGGGGGCAGGCAGGCATTGTTCCTCAGGCGGTGACGGCCGAGGAACTCTGTAAAGGGTCGCAGTCACGGTCATCGGAATGGGGCTTCATACCTTTCGATCCCGCCCTCGCAGGAAGACCTGTGGGCGGCATGACGTTCCTCACGGGAGGGGGGAGTGGGGGCTCTTCCTCCCGGGGGAGCACTTCCGGCGGGCGCTCTTCATCGCGCTCCTCGTCTGGCTCAACATCGTCAAGGTCATATTCATCAACATCGAGGTCATATTCATCGACGTCACCGACGCGGTCATATGCAACGTCTTCCAGGCAGGGATCTTCCAGCGGAATCACCACGGGCCATTCATGCAGGACAGGCGCCTCATCGATGCCGGTGAGTGGCTGCACTTCGGGATCAGGAAGGGCGCCGGTCTATCCCGGCACCCCCCGGAACAGCGTGTTCACGGTGCAGACCAGAACCATCTTCGACCAGAAGCAGAAGACTGTCTTCGACGAGAAGCCGGACACAATCATCACGCCCATGAAGGAGCAGGCGACGCTTCCGCCTCCGCCAAAGACAGATTATTATCAGTATAATAGCCTTTATTACCCGTCAGGCGCCTCCGGGAGCAGTTCCTCCCACGCCCGGCAGAATGTTCCGGGCTCAACCCGGCAGGGAGTGGTCTTCATGGGCGCTTCTCCTGCAAGCGGAGCATCTGGCACTGCAGTAAAGCCTTCCTCAGGCAGTGTTCTTTCAGGCACCTCAAAAGTGGCAGTCACTTCTGACGGTTTTTACCACCGCCCGGGCTGCAGCGCCTGCACCACTGCGGCGGCACTTACGAAGGATGATGCAAAGCGCCGGGGCTTCCGAGCCTGCACGCAGTGCCGGCCCTGAACCGTTGTATCCCCCGTGGCAACATGCTTTGTGCGATGCTCGCCTGCAGGCTCCTGTAGGAAAGGCCGGGGACCGGGAGAGTTGTCATTGGACGCATGGCCACATCGTCAGGCGCTCCCAGGGTGGCACCGATAATCCCAGGAACCTCATCACGCTCTGTGAAGCTCACCCCCTTCACATTCTGCACAACCTGGGGACTCTCACCATTGATGGGAAAGCGCCCCACAGCCTTACCTTCACTTTCGGGTTCCCTCTGAAGGAGAACCATATCTATGAAAAGGGCATCAGGCTCGCGTTGAAACATTCATGACCGGCGGTCACCGCCAAGAAGCCGGGAAGGCACCGTGAAAACTTTTACCAGCCCCCTTGACAAATATATTCAAATATTATAATATATATATAAGCAAATAGAACAATAAATGACCCTGGAGGGTCGCAGGAGGTTACCAATGGCAAATCTTGAGGAACGCAAAGCTGACAAGGTGGTAGACGCACGGTCAATGGCATGCCCCGGTCCCCTTCTTGAAGCAAAGAAGTCAATAGGCGCCGTATCGGTGGGGCAGGTGCTGGAGATCCAGTCGGGCGACAAGGGAAGCCAGGAAGACATCCCCGCCTGGTGCAAGAAGATGGGCCATGAATACCTTGGCCACGTGGAGAGGGCAGGCTACGACAGCCTCTTTGTCATCAGGAAAAAATAAAGGAGCCGCGAAATGGAAGCTCCTGAGGCTCCCAAGATACTCATCATCACGACGCTCATAAGCTCTTACCCCGGGGCCAATACGGTCGGGCAGGCGCGCCTTCAGTATTCGCCCGACACTTATATCATAAGGGTGCCTGACCCTGTCATGTTCCCCGAGGGCTTCTACCTGCGGTGCTTTGAGAAAGGCATCGCCGGTATCATTGTGATGAGCAGCGGATCGGACTGCCCTTATGAAGGCGCCTACCAGAGGCTCTCTGCAAAAATAGGCCGGGTCTACGAGGCTATGAAGGAGCGCGGGATATCCCAGACACGGCTGAAGCTCACTACCATATGCACAGTGTGCAAGGCAGCCTTTCTCAAGGAGATAAGGGACATGGAGGCGCATATTGCAAAAGAAAGCGCTCCGCGGGCTTCATGACGGAATTCTGAAAGAGTGCAGAGAATGCAAAAAGAAATCACCGCAGGAAATGCCGTCAAGGCAGACGTGCTCGTGCTGGGAGCAGGCATAGCAGGCCTCCAGGCCTCCCTTGACCTTGCCGATGAAGGCTATGACGTGATACTTGTCGAGAAGGGCCCCAGCATAGGCGGCAGAATGATCAACCTGAGCAAGGTCTTCCCGACGCTTGACTGTGCAAGCTGCATCACTACACCCAGAATGGCCTCGGTGGCCCATCACCCCCGCATTCTCACCCTTACCTTCACGGAGATGAGAGGGCTTGAGAAAAAGGCGGGGGGCTTTACTGTCAAGCTTGAAAAGAAGCCCCGGTATGTCAGAGAGGCTCTCTGTATCGGCTGCAAGCGCTGCGAAGAGGAGTGCCCCGTCTATGCACCTGATGAGTATGAGCACTCCCTGGGAGCCCGCAAGGCAATCTCCATCCCTTTCACCAATGCCATCCCGCAGTATCCCGTGCTGGACAGGAAAAACTGTATCCTCTGCGGGTCCTGCGCGAGAATATGTCCTACGGCGGCCGTTGATTACCTCCAGGAGCCTGAGGCGCTGGAAGTGGAGGCAGGGGCCGTCCTCATCGCCACGGGATGGAACCTCACCCCCCTTGATGCGAAAGATCAGTACGGAAAAGGGAAATTCCCCAACGTCATCTCACCGATGCAGGCCGAGCGCCTTCTTGCCCCCCATGGCCCTTATGGCGGCGTGATGAGGCCCTCTGACGGCAGGACGCCTTCCTCGATTGCCTACGTGCAGTGTGCCGGATCGAGGGACAGGAGCCTTGGGGTGCCTTACTGCTCCCGCGTGTGCTGCATGTATGCCATCAAGCAGGCGATGCTCCTCTCTGGATCCCTGCCTGTGGCCGATATTACCATCTATTATATGGACATAAGGGCCTTCGGCAAAGGCTACGAGCAGTTCTACCAGAATGCGAAAGCCATGGGCATCAATTTCGTGAAGGCCAAGGTGGGAAGGATCACCGGCACTGACGATGACGATCTTCTCCTTCGCATAGAGCGCCAGGAGGATCAAAGCCTCCCTGAGGAGGCCCGCCACGATCTCGTGGTACTCTCCCTGGGCCTTGTTCCCTCATGGGATAAGGAGATGAGCGCCGTCATCCCGGTGGAGGTTGCGCCTGACGGCTTTATCCATTCGCCCCACCCCGTGGAAGGGCCGGCAAGGACTACCGTTGAGGGAATATTTGCCGCCGGCACGGCCCTGGGCCCAAAGGACATAGTGGATTCCATCGTGGAGGCAAGCGCCGCCGCCATGGAGATCACCACCTTTCTGAAGAAAATCCGTGGAGAAAAACAAGATGGATCAAAGTGAAGAGAAGGCAGGGACCCCCCGTGTCGGCGTCTATCTCTGCCACTGCGGCGGGAATATCTCCGATGTCGTCGATATCGAGGGTGCCCGGAACCTTCTTCTGAAAAACTCCCCGGCAGCCACTGTGAAGGACTATCCTTTCATGTGCTCCGATCCCGGCCAGGGACTCATTATTGAAGACATCAGGAAGAATGGCATCGACAGAGTCGTGGTGGCAGCCTGCTCACCGGCCCTCCATGAGCTCACTTTCAGGAACGCTCTCCAGCGCGCGGGCCTCAATGCCTATCTTTACGAGCATGTAAACATCAGGGAGCAGGTGAGCTGGGTCCATAAGGAGCACAAGGACAAGGCCACAGAGAAGGCAGTGCGGCTCATCAGGGCGGGCATCGAGAAAGTGATGCGCCATGATCCTCTCACCGTGATACAGGTGAATGCCGAGCACCACGCGGTGGTCATCGGCGCAGGCCCTGCCGGCATGAAGGCAGCCCTTTCCCTGGCCGACCGCGGCATCGGGGTGACCCTTATCGAAAAGGATGAGACACCGGGAGGGCACCTGAAAGAGCTTGCCACGGTGTTTCCCACTGCTGAGGAAGCATCAGTGCTTCTTGAGCGCTTCAAGGCCCAGGTGGCATCCCGTGAGAATATCTCCCTTCTCTGCGGCACGCGCGTTACCGATATCGACGGCTACGTGGGCAATTTTACCGTAAAGACCGATAAGGGACATGTGGTAAAGGCAGGTGTGATTATTATCGCCACGGGGTTCCGGCACTATTCCCCCTATGGCGGGGAGATGGCCTTTCAGGAGGCTTCGGCCACCGTGGTGACCCTCCCCGCTTTCATCAAAGGCCTCAGTGAGGTTTCAGGGAGAGATGGCACCCCGGTCTTTGCGGGGAGAGTGATAAAGAGCATCGCCTTCATCCATTGCGTCGGAAGCATGCAGCGCGAGGGCCTTCACCAGCCTGGTCCGGAAGGCCGTCTGAATGACTACTGCTCGCGGTATTGCTGCGCCGCAGTGCTTCACTCCATAAATGATCTTCTTGATCGCTTTCCCTCTGTTCAGGTCTATGACGTTTACAAGGACATAAGGACGTATGGCAGGGGCCAGGAGCAGTATTACGAGGATGCCTCAAAGAAGGGAGTCCTTTTCTTCAGGTGCTCCCAGGACATGGATCCCTCCGTCACATTAAAGGACGGGTCCTGTGAAATATCCCTGAAGGATGTCCTCACATGGAATGAAGAGGTGGTTTTCCAGGCAGACCTTGTGGTGCTTGCCACCGGTATGATGCCTGGAGAGCTCCCCGAGCTTGTGGATTCTCTCAAGCTCCCCCTGGGCTCCGACGGTTTCCTCCAGGAGGTCCATCCCAAGCTGAGACCCGTGGAGCTTGCAAACAGCGGTGTATTCATTGCCGGCACGTGCCAGGGTCCCATGACTGTCCCTGAAGCATGCGCCGCAGCGGAGGCTGCGGCCGTGAAGGCTTCAATACTACTCTCCTCGCCCATGATAAGCCTTGATCCTTTTGTGGCGGAAGTCGATAAGGAGCTGTGCACAGGCTGCGGCCTCTGTATGGGGGAGTGCAGCTACAAAGGGGCGCTCGCCCTCACTGAAGATGACAGCGGGAAAAAGCATGCCCGGGTGAACCCCGCGCTCTGCAAAGGCTGCGGGGCCTGCGCCGCGGTGTGCCCGCACAGGGCCATAGCTGTGGCGGGATGGACTCTCGACCAGTTTGACGCCATGATAGACGCCATCACCGCGACGATTAATCGCTGAAGGAGCCCTCATGACTGAAAATGCTGATTCTGCTGAGAAGAATAAGAAGGCTGCCGGGGACCTCAAGAAGGCCCGACAGGCCTGGGGCCCCCCCCTCAAGGAGCTCATCGAGAGGCGGAAAACCAATGATGAGATCCAGAAGGCCATTGTGAAGGCCCTGGAGGAGGAGGCCGCCACGGTCCCCCAGCTGGCTGAAAAGACCGGCATTGAGCCAGGCCTTGTCTTCTGGCATATTAACGCCCTCCGCAAGTATAATGTGCTTACGGAAGAGAAGAGGCGCGGCGACTATACCTTTTACAGAAAGAAATAGGAGATGGGATATGAGCATAAGGGTCAACCCTGATCTGCTGAAGGAAATAAAGCGTTACGGCGCCTTTGACATCTCGGCATGCTTCAATTGCGGGAACTGCACCGCGGTGTGCCCCCTTGCCGACGAAAAGGGATCGTTCCCCAGGAAGCTTATCCGCCTGGGGCAGGTAGGCTCCGAGGCGAAGCTCCTTGAGAGCCCCGAGATGTGGTTCTGCTATTACTGCGGCGAGTGCTCCCTCACGTGCCCCCGGTCGGCTGAGCCTGGAGAATACATGGCGTCACTCCGACGATTTGCAGTGTCAAAATACGAGCCCACAGGTCTGGCGGGGCTTCTCTTTAAATACGCGGCGGTCAATCTGCTGGTTTCATCGTTTCTCATGGTGCTTCTCGGATGCTTTTTCATCACCATGAAAGCCTCCGACGGATCAATGCATCAATACAGCCACTGGCTTTTCAGCATGGTGCCATACGAGGTGATTCACCATATCGGTATTATCATTTCAGTGTTTTTTGCCATCACGCTCATCGTCGGTGTGGCCTCCATGCTGAGAGGCGTGTTCGGGAGATCGCTTGAGGTATTGAGAGCATTCTCGTTGAAAGACCATGGCAGGGCCGCCTTCAGGGTAATAAGGGAGATTCTCACCATGGAGAGGCACCGGAAATGCGCCTCGGACACGATGCCCGTCAAAGCCTGGCCTGTCTCAGACCGTTTTATCCACCAGTGCATCATGTTCGGCTATCTTGGCCTTCTCCTTGCCACGACCCTCGACTTCTTCTTCATAGTCGTCTTCCCCCTGGGGATGATCCCCTTCTGGCCGGCCCGCTTAAGCGGCATCGCAGGGGGGCTTCTCATGATGTACGGCGTGACGGCCGCCATAGTGAAGCGCCTTATGAAGCGCGACAAAAATGCTGAGCATACGCGCTTCAGCGACTGGTGGCCCCTGGTGGTCTCATGGGCAGTCGGCTTTACAGGGTTCTGGCTCACCGCTGTCGTCACCGTGATCCCGCCCGGCACCGGTGACACTCTTCCCCGGGTCCATAACCTTATGCTGCTCCTTCATGTTGCCATGGCGATGATGCTTGTCCTCATGTGGATGGGCACAAAGCTCTCTCACGCCATTTACCGCCCCCTTGCCCTTTTCAGGTATTTCCTGGAGGCAGAGAAATCAATGAAAGGATGATGGAAAAATGACACAGGACCTTATGACTGACAATGCGGGGATTCTGGCCGAGGTCAAAAAGCTCAGGGAAGAGGTGGAGCAGCTCAAGGCATCCCAGCCTGAAGACAAGCTCTCTATGGTGGTCTTCAGCGGTGACCTGGACAAGCTCCTGGCGGCCTTCATCATCGCCACGGGAGCTGCCGTGATGTATGAGAAGGTGGTCATGTTCTTCACCTTCTGGGCCACGGCAGCCCTGAGGGACCCCAAGAAGCATTCAGGGCCCAAGGACTTCATGAGCAAGATGTTCGGCTTCATGCTCCCCAAGGGGGCCTCGAAGGTCTTTCTCTCCAAGATGAACATGGGCGGCATGGGGACTACCATGCTGAAGGGCCTCATGCAGAAAAAGAACGTGATGATGCTTGAGCAGCTCATCAAGACCGCTGCTGAGTCAAATGTGGAGCTTTACGTGTGCCAGATGAGCATGGAGCTCATGGGCTTCACGACCAGGGAGCTGATAGACTACCCCAACATGAAGGTTGCCGGCGTGGGGAAATTCCTGGGCGAGGCAGGCTCCAGCAGGACCACCCTCTTTATCTAGCCCTCACAATTGCATTTCTTTTAAGGGAGCCCCGTCATCGGGACTTCCTTTTTACCTTTATATCCGGCTCCATGGAAGCATGCAATGGCAATGCCAGCCGTTATTGCAGCAGGATTCATGGCGGCACCTCAACGAAGTAGAAGAGATTCCCTGAAGCAATGAGTCACTTTCGCTGCCTGAAAGGATTAAATGCCATGAAACTGCTCACCCGCCTTGCGCTCTTGACGGTGCTTGCACTTTTTCTTGCCGCCCTGATCCAGGGAAGAGTTCTTGCAAATCAAGAGCTCTTAGACAAAGGAATTGAATCACTGAGGAAAAGCAGGAGAAGCGAAGGGATTTCCCTTATAAGGCAGGCCGTAGAGTCATTCAGGGAGAAAGGCGATAAGAAAGGTGAAGCTGATGCTCTTTGGTGGCTGGGTATGGGCTACCAGGTTTCCGGAGAGTTCAAAGAGGCTGAGGGCCTTCTGCAACAGTCCTTCGTCATTGCCAAGTCCTCCGATGATAAGCAGTCTATGGCCATGGCTCTGGTCTCAATCGGTGATAATTTCAGGTTGCTCGGGGATAATGAAAAGGCAAGGGGGTACTATGAGCGGACTCTCACCATGAAAGGAGCTGTTCATGAGAGCCTTATCGCTCAGTCTTTCTCGGCGCTCGGCTTGATCACTTTCACGAAGGAAGGCGCAGAACAGGCCCGGCCGCTCATGGAAGAAGCTTTCACCCTTATTGACAAACCGGAAATACTGCAATGGCATCCACTATTTAGACATAAGGCTGCAGTAGTCTGCTGCGACTTCGGGAGCTTCTTTGCCGGGACAGGTGACTATGAAAAGGCTCAGAAAGCTTTTTCCGCTCAGATTAAGCTGGCCAGATCTGTTAAAGACAGAGACCTGGAGGCAAAAGGACTGGTGCACCTGGGGGGCATGCTGAAAAGCACCGGTGATCTATCCGGGGCTCTCAGTAAGTACTATGAAGCGCTCGAGATAATGAAGCAGGAAAAGAACAAGGCGGGCGAAGCCATCATTGAAAATCATCTGGGAAGCATCTGCCAGGCGAGGGGAGATTATGACGGGGCCCTTGCCCATTATCAGCGCGCCCTGCTCATCAACAAAGCAGCGGGAAACAAGGAGAGCGAATGCATCAGCCTTATTGACATAGGGAGTGTCTACAAAGTGAGAGGTGAACTTCAAGAAGCCCTCAGGTGCTTTGAAGACGCAAAAAAGCTTGTGAGTCCCTCGGGGAGCGATGCCCAGGAAGTGCTTCTCAATATCAACTCAGGTGCAGTATACCAGGGGCTCCTGCGGTTTGAAGATGCGCTCAAAAGCTATGAGGAGGCCCTCAAGAAAGTCAGAAAAACCGGCGACAGGGTCCGCGAGAGCGTAGTGTTGAGCAATATCGGCGTCGTCTATGAAGATCTTTCAGATCATGAGAAGGCTCTTGAGTATTTCACCAGATCTCATGAGATTGCCGGAAGCCTTGGAAACAAAGCTTTGCAGGCCGATGCGTTTCTCAAGATGGGAGACATGTATCTTGCAAAGGGCAATGATGCAAAAGCTTCTGAAATGCTTGAGAAAGCACAGGAATACGCAAAGGATTGCGATGCCCTGACAGCCGCCATTGCACTCAACAACATCGGATTCATGAAATACAGCCAGGCGTTGAGAAGCCGTGAAGCCTGGCATTTCAGCGCCGCGCTCGAGAAGTACCAGGAAGCACTGAAGAGGGCGCAGGCCATGAAACTCGCACCTCTTGAGGGCACTCTGCTGGGGAATATAGCGCTCATTCACGAGGAAAAAGGCGAGTTCTCAGAAGCCCGCGGCTTCTATGACAAGGCGCTTGCGAAGAAGAAGGCTGCGGGGGATATAAAGGGAGAAGCCTTTGTTTACGCTTCCCTGGGCTTCCTCTCTCATAAGGAAAATAACAGGGAAGAAGCCATCCGCTCCCTCATGAGCTCCGTGGAATGCATCGAGAAAGCCCTCTCAGCGATCCACACGGAACCCTACAGGGAGGCCTTCGCAAGAGACTGGTATCATGTCTATTACCTGCTCATAGAGCTCTTGATGGATGATCACCGCTATGATGAAGCATTTGTCTATAACGAGCGTTCCCGCTCCATGGGCTTTCTCTCCACGATGGTATCCCTCTCTCTTCCCATGCCTGAAAGAATCCAGGCACAGGAGCAGGAGCTGGTGAAAAAGGAAGAGAGCCTCAGGCAGGCCATTGCTTACTTTGTTTCAAAGGCCATCAAAACAGGTCTCGACGACGGCGAGAGGGCAAGGGTTGCACGCATTGAGAATGATTACAGGGAGGTCCAGGCAATCCTTGCAGGGGAAGCCCCCGAGTATTCCTCGCTCACGGCCATATCGGGCGTCTCTCCCGCCGTGGTGCAGAAAGCAATCCCGCCTGATACTGTCCTCCTTGAATACTTCATGGCGCAGGACAAGGTTTTTGTCTGGGCGCTCTCGGACAAGGCTGTTGAATATGCCGAGGTGCCCTGCGGGGTGTCGTCGCTCTATGAGAAAATAACCGACGCGAGGGGCCTTCTTTATTCGCGAGGGGCACGGGGCGAAGGCTGGAGGAAATCGGCCGGGGATCTGTACCGGCTCCTCATCGGGCCGGTTAAAGAAGTCCTGAAAGGGAAAAAGAATATCGTGATACTCTCTCACAGGGCCCTCAATTATCTTCCCTTTGCAGTGCTTCTCTCCCCGGAAGGCAGGCTTCTCGTGGAGGAGTACTCCATCGGGTATGCCCCTTCCGCTGCGGTATGGAAGATCTGCGCCGCAAAAGAGATGCCGCGGACTGGCACCTTTGTTGGCTTTGCCCTTGGAGGAAAAACCAGGAGCGGCATCATGCCCCTGCCGGGAACAGAGAAAGAGGTGCAGAAAGCGGCCTCCCTTTTCCCCGGGTCTCTCGTTTTCTGCGGCCAGGATTTCACCCTGGACAGCGTGAAAGAAGCTTCACCCAGGGGGCGAATCGTTCATTTCGCCACCCATGGGAGAGTGGATGGGAACCACCCTCTTGCTTCAGCCCTGGTCACCTCTGAAAGCTTTCTCACCACTGCGGAAGTCTTTCATTTAAAGCTTTCTGCCCAGCTGGTAACGCTTTCAGGCTGTGATACGGCGCTCTTAAAAGACTCGCCAGGTAACGACCTTGAGGGACTCGTAAGGGCTTTCATGTACGCCGGGACACCTGCGGTCGTGGCGACACTCTGGCCAATCCATGATGAAGAGACAGCCTCACTTATGGAAGATTTCTATGGCTCCCTCAAGGGGGGCGCCACGTCCGCTGATGCCCTCAGGCATGCCCAGTGCGCCGCCATCAAAGAGAATCTCCACCCCGGAAAGTGGGCCCCTTTCATCATCATGGGAAAATAGGGACAGACTCCGTGCCCGTTCATACTGCCGAAAGCCCTGTTGCTGCAGGAATGCTAATAGAGGAGTATTTCCCCGTTTTAGAGAAAAATGCAGGGAGGGGGAGCGATGAGAAAAATTCTTGTGGCAGTAAATGATCCTACATCTATTGTGACAATTCGGGAAACCCTGAAAAGTGAGTGGGAGATCCACGTCATGACAAGCGGAATCGATATCCTCAAGGAGCTCACCAAGAAAAAATACAGCTTCCTCCTGCTTCAATCCGAGCTGCAGGGAGTGAACGGCTGGGAAGTCACCAAGCAGCTCAAAAGCAACCAGGCCACCCTCAATATCCCCGTGCTCTTTGTCCTGTCGCCCGAGTATAAAGCCTATGAGACAGAGTTCCAGGCCGACGACTATATAGTCCTGCCTATTAATGGTAAAGAGCTGCGCTGGAGGATCCCCCTTGCGATAAACAAGTGCAGGAACCGGGAGCGGATGACCTCACGCCTCAGGGAGCTCCAGATTGTCACGCAGATATCCCGCCTGCCCTATTCAACGCTGAAGATAGAGGAGGTCCTCAGGACCATCGTCAAGATACTCGTCACCTTCCTTAACGCGGAAAATATAGCCATATTTATCGCTGATGACCATGAGAAGCTGAAATTCAAGGCAGGCGAGGGCAATATTCCCGAAGGTGTCTTCATAAAGATTGGCGATTTCGTTGCGCCGAGGGTCCTCATCATGGAAGAGCCCCTCCTCATCGAGGACACGAGCGTGAATATCGAGTGTCTTGAGCATACCTTCTTCCAGCAGTATGCCGTGGGGTCCCTCATGAGCGCCCCCATAATAGGGAAAGACAAGAACATGGGAATGCTCATACTCTGCAACAAGAAGGATGGCATCTTTGACAGGGATGACCTCATGAAGCTCATGTACCTCACCGATCACATTGCCGCATCGATATCAATTTCCGAAGTGTTCATGCGGGCCGACTCGGATCTCCAGCACACCATCAGCGAGCTCACCACTCTTTACGACGTGAGCATGGCGCTCTCATCAACCCTTGACCAGGACCAGCTTCTCAAGCTCATCATCAAGGATGCCAAGCATGCCATGAAAGCCGACGTGGTCTCCATCATGCTTCTTGATCCTGTCCTGGACGCCCTTGTGATAAAATATGCCCTGGGCCTGTCGGAGGATATTATCAGAGAAACAAGGGTCTCAAGAGGCTCCGGGATATCGGGCAGGGTCTTCCAGAATGCCGAGCCCGTGCTCCTTGTGGACCTTGATGAAAACGACAAGGGATGGGTTGAAAAGAGCAAGGACGTCAAATCGGCAATCTCGGTCCCCCTCAAGGTGAGGGACCATGTAAGGGGAGTCCTCAACATCTCAAAGATATCCCGTTACAATTTCAATGAAAATGACCTTAAAACCCTCACAAACCTCGCGAACCTTGCAAGCCAGGCCATCGAGAAGAGTGAGCTCTATGATAACGTGAGGCGCTCATACCAGGAAATGAAGGACTCCTATCTGAGCACCGTTGATGCCCTCTCCAAGGCGATAGAGGCAAAAGACTCATATACTCACGGCCATATTGAGCGCGTCACCGAGTACGGCCTGGCAATAGCCCTGGAGCTTGGCAGCGAGCTCTTGCAGGATGATATCTTCCGCTATGCCCTGATCCTCCATGACATCGGCAAGATTGAGGTTCCCGACTCCATCCTGAAGAAGACGGGCCCCCTCACCGACGAGGAATATTCCATAGTGAAGCGCCATCCCATCGTGGGCGCGAAAATAATACAGCCGGTAAAGTTCCTCCGGAAAGCCCTTCTGATGGTGAAGCATCACCAGGAGTTTTACGACGGCTCGGGCTATCCCGACGGGCTGAAAGGTGATGAGATTCCCCTTGGCGCAAGAATCATCTCTGTTGCTGACGCCCTTGATGCAATGCTTTCCGACAGGCCTTACCGGAAAGCCCTTACCCTTGATCAGGCCAAGAAGGAGCTTGCCCGGTGCGCAGGCGAGCAGTTTGACCCCGGGGCCGTGAGAGCCTGCCTCTCTGCCATTGAAAAGGGCCTCATCCTTGAGCCCCTGAAGTAGGATTAATTATCTCAGGAGGTGACGATATGCGGGTAACCATCGTGCTGATTGCTTTAACGCTTGTGCTGGCAGTGGCTCACGGGGCTTTTGCCGGGGAGATCCATGATGCCTGCAAGGCGGGGGACCTTGCGAAAGTGAAGGCCCTTCTCGCAAAAGATCCCTCGCTGCTCCAGGCGAAGACCGAGGAGGGGAAATCACCTCTCCACATGGCGACAGGGTGGGGGAAGATCGAGATAGTCGTTTACCTGCTCGGCGCAGGCGCCGATATCAATGCCCTGAACAATAACGGCGGCACGCCCCTCCACGTGGCGGCTTCGCAGAACCAGCCGGAATGCGCCAGAATCCTTTTAGCAAAGGGAGCCAAGGTGGACGGCCTGAGGAGGGAGGGCGGCATGACGCCTCTCATGATTGCGATTATGAAGGGAAATTATGACGTTGCTGCAGTGCTTGTCCAGAGCGGAGCCAATGTGAACCTTCCCATGGCCAATGGAGTGACGCCTCTTCAGGCCGCGGTAAGGAAAGGCGACACCAGGATGGCTGAATTGCTGAAAGGCAAGGGGGCGAAGTAGAAAGAGTGCTTTCCTGCTGCTCTCAGGGTGGCCGGCACTATCCCCGCTCGAGAAGCCGATTTCCGCAAGGCTTAAAAAAGGGACCTCGGGGGTCCAGGAAGAAATGCTATATCCCGGGGAGGAAGTGCCAGTGGAAAGAGCAGAGGAGCGTTTTTTCAAGTCAAGGCCCGCCTGGGTGGGCGAGCTTGTGGACAGCGCCATATGGATTTTCACCGATAACCTCTTTTCCATTCTCAAGAGCTCAGTGCTGTACCTTGTGCTCTTCGCTGCGGGCTTTGCCTTCCTGTACATGCAGCCTCCCTCCCTGTCCTTTCTCTGGTTCATGCTCGCCCCGGCCTTCATCCCCTTTCTTCACCTCTCGCTTGCCCCGCTTTCCCGTCACCTGTGGCGGGACTGCCTCCAGGAGGATTTCCCCCCGGCAGGTGAAGGAAATGCGGTGATGAAAGGCCTGGGAAGGTTTTTCGGGACCCTGGGCCTCTCCTTGCTCTGCGGCCTCACCTTCTTCCTGCTCTGTTACCCTTATGTATATGCCCTGCTTGTGCCTGCCATAATCGGCATCACGAGGGCACACTGGACCCAGGCGTACCGGCAGTCAAGGGAGATTGTGAAGGGGAATCCCTCCATAGTGGCAGGAGTGCTCCTCTTTGCCTTCGGGCTCATGTTTCTGCTGGCCATGCTGAGTGCTTCCCTGATGGAGCTCCTTGTACCCTGGGTGACGGCAGCCCTTGAGATAAACATAAAAACCCTTGCCTGGTACCCCTATTTCAAGGCGGCAATTTACTGCGCTCTTACTTCGCTTGCCCTCCCTCTTCTGGAGGTCTCCCTTGTGCTCATGTACCGCGATACGAAGATTTTCCGGGAAGGATGGGACTTCTCATGCCTCCTTGACCACCTGGAAGGGAAGGATAGCCGGGAGTGAGCGCCAGGAGCCATTTCCTTTTTATTATTATAGTATTCACCATCATGCTTCTCTGCCCTGTACCCGGCATCTGTCAGGAGAATGAGAGCACCGGCCCCAAGGCAGACCCCGCCTTGAAGCAGGAGCAGCCCCGGAAAGCCCTCCATGAAGAGCCCGGACAGCTTCTGGACGGTATTTTTTCAAGGAAGGAGTTCTGGTGGAAGCATAAGAAGCCCACCCTTGCCAACCCTTTTATGGAGAGACTCGCCAAAGGGATAAGGGATTTCATTGAATGGCTTCAGAATATTCTGAAGAAGCTTTTTCCCCCCCGCCATGGCTCCCCGCCCCGCGCGAATCCATCGCTTCTCAAGTGGATAGCCAATTTTTTCATCATCGCGCTGATAGCGGGGGCTCTTTATTTCCTTTACCCTGTGGTGAAGTCTCTTGTGAAGACCATCAAGGAATACCAGGCCGGGAAAGGGGCCGTCCTCACCACGAGAAGCCTGGAAAAGCTCCTTGTGGAGGATCCTGAGGTGCTGCCTCAATGGGAAACGCTCAGGACCAAGGGAAATGATGCTCTTGGCCGCAATGAATTGCGCAAAGGCATCCGCCTCTTCTACCTGGCCCTTCTCTCTTATCTCAACGACAGGAACGTGCTGAAATACGGCCCCGGTATCACCAATACCGAGTATCTGAAGCAGATTCCCGGAAATGTGCCTATGCATGGGGATTTCCGCTCTATCACGCTCACTTTTGACCGCGTCTGGTATGGCCGGGCCGTGCCGGAATCGAGAGACGTGAGGGGATACGTGGCCATATGCACCAGAATTCTGGAGGGAGCAGCCATTGAAAAAGCACATTAAGGCTCTTGCCGTGGTAGCGGTGATAATGGTGGTTTTCACCATGCTGCTCCTTGTCGCGGAAGATCGCCGCTACACCCAGGAATGGACTCCTCTCCATCTTGATCCTTCAGATGCGGGACGGGGGGGATCAAAGGCCCTTTTTCTCCTTCTGGGTCAGGCAGGCCGTCAGCCGGTAAAGGTGCAGTGTGACAAGTTCAAATGGCGCGGCGGGGAAGAGCTGCCGGGGGGCCTCTTTTTCTCTCTTCCAGGAGTTGCCGTGGAAAAGAAGGACCTGAAGGATATCACTGGCTACGTGGAGAGCGGCGGGGTTCTTCTCTTTGTTCCCTACAGGCAGGACGTGCTGCTGGAGAGCCTGGGCATCAAGTACGTGTTCCCCAAGGCCTTCAGGAGCGATGCGAAGATTCTTCCCTGTTCTCCCCTTCTTGCACCTCTCACCAGGATAGCTGTGGAAGGCAAAGGGGCCAGGCTTTCAGGGGTTCCCGGGTCCCAGAGGCTCATTGAGGATCAGGAGGGAGCCGTCCTTGCCACCTTTCCCAAGGGTCAGGGAGCCCTGTACGTGCTTGCCGACCCCTGGGTCTTCTCCAATGACGCCCTTGACAGGGAGCAGAATGCCGACCTCGCCCTCTTCCTCCTGGCGAGGGAGCGCCCCGCGTTCCTGGTTTACTCCGAGGAGGCACCTTCCATCGCGAGGAAACTCCTGGGGAACAGGACCGTGCGCCTCATGGTGCTTGCCCTTTTCGTCCTGGGGCTTTTGTACGTGCTCTCCAGGAATGTGCGCAACTACGAGGTGCTTGAGCCGGCCACGAGGAAGGAGCGCCTCCAGATGGAGTTCGTTGAGGCTATGGCCGGATTTTACCGGCGTTTCGGCGCGTCGCACATTGCCCTTGAGTCGGCTTACCGGAGGGGGCTGAATCTCTTCACCCAGAGGGGAGCCACTCTACAGGTGAAAAAGCTTTCAGAGGCCCTCACCTTTATCCCCCATCTTTCCGAAGCTGAGCGGAATGAGTGCAGGTCGGCCATCGCCGCCGTTGAAGCTGAGCTTGCATCGGAGGAAAGCCCTCGCGATGCTCAGAGGTCGCTGAAGCTTTTCCAGGACCTGCAGCTGTCTCTTGAGATAATGAGAAAGAACATGCTTTTATAAGGAGAAATGCCATGGAAAAGAGTGCACAAGCTATCCAGGATACCTTTGGAAAGATATCGGCTGAGATCACCAAGGTGCTCGTGGGGCAGAAAGCCGTGATTGAGCAGATACTTGCCTGTCTTCTCGCAGGGGGGCACATGCTCCTTGAGGGAGTCCCCGGCACTGCAAAGACGCTTCTTTCAAGGACTCTGGCCCACACTATCGGCGGTGAGTTCCGGAGGATCCAGTTCACCCCCGATCTGATGCCTTCCGATGTGATGGGCACGGAAGTATTTACAATGGCCACGAGTTCCTTTGAATTGAAGAAAGGGCCCATATTTACCGACATCCTGCTTGCCGACGAGATAAACAGGACCCCCCCCAAGACGCAGAGCGCCCTGCTGGAGTGCATGCAGGAGAGGACCACGTCAATCGCCGGGAAAACCTATACCCTCTCGCCGGTCTTCACGGTCCTTGCCACGCAGAACCCCATTGAATACGAGGGCACGTACCCTCTTCCCGAGGCACAGCTGGACCGTTTCATGCTCAAGCTTCTGATACAATACCCCTCACCTGACGAAGAGCTCCAGATCTACCGCAGGTATGAGAAGGGGGAAGATCTGATGAACCTTAAGGCCCTCGGAGTTGCCCATGTGGTCTCCCTCGACGAGGTCATGCACTGCAGGGAATCGATCAGCACGATACGCGTGGAGGAGGATATTCTGAAATACATCTCGTCGATCATCCAGAAGACAAGGGAGATGCCAAAGCTTTCCCTTGGAGGGAGCCCCCGGGCAGGGATATCGCTGCTGCAGGTGTCGCGCTCTCTGGCGGCTATAAGGGGCAAGGACTATCTCTCTCCTGACGAGGTGAAGGAGATGGCGCCCCCCGTGCTGCGGCACCGTCTTATTGTCACCCCTGAGGCACAGGTCGAGGGCGTCACGCAGGACAAGGTGGTCAATGAAATTCTTGCAATGGTGAAGGTACCGCGATGATACTTGCCACTGAAAGGCTTTTTCTGCTGCTGGTCCTTTCCATCGTGCTCTTCGGGGCCGGGGCCTTTGAAGCGGTCTTTTCGGCGGTGGCCTACGGTGCCGCTTTTCTCATCGTGCTCCTTGCAGCCTGCGATTTCCTGCTCCTTCCCCGCAAGAAAGAAGTGGCTGTAGAGCGCACCATAACAGAAAGGATGTCCATCGGCGAGGCCCAGGAAATCATTCTGACCCTCTACAACCGTTCGGGGCGCTCCGTCATGTGCACTGTCCATGACAACCCTCCCCCCCAGTTCATTTCCGAGCCTTCTCCTCCTCTTCTGAGGGAATCGGTAAGGGCTCATCATTACAAGATATGCCTATACCGCGTGACACCCACCATGAGGGGGGCTTTCGCCTTCGGGAGAATTTTTCTCCGTGTCGAGGGGATCCTGGGGCTTCTCATGCGTCAGACCATCATCAATGAGCGTCTCGCTGTGAAGGTCTATCCCGACCTGTCTGCCATCAGGCGGTCAGGCGCCATTGATACGGCCGTGTTCCTTAAGCCCTTCGGCATGAAAAAGGTGCGTCTCCCCGGCGAGGGAACCGATTTTGATCACCTCAGGGACTATAACAGCGATGATGATATCCGCTGGGTGGACTGGAACGCCACTGCCCGCTTTGCCAGGCCCATCTCCAGGACCTACGAGATAGAGCGCCACCAGACCATCTACCTGGTCCTCGATGCGGGGCGGGCAATGGCGCAGCGCGTAGACGAGAGCCATACCAAGCTCGACTATTGCCTGAATGCCTCTATCGCCCTCTCGCAGGTAGCCCTCATGAGGGGCGATCTGGTGGGAATCGTTGCCTTTGCCGACAAGATAATCTCGTCGGTGCCTCCTGAGAGCGGCAAGCACCACATGAGCAGGATTCTCGAGGCCACCTACGGGCTCCAGCCGCGGCTTGCCGAGAGCAACTACGAGGAGGTCATCACTTTCATCAAGACACGCCAGAGGCGCCGCTCCCTGGTGATTTTCTTCACCGACATCCAGGACTCGGTGTTTTCCCAGCGTTTCATCACTTTCATCTCATTGCTGCGCCCCACCCATCTTCCCCTGGTCATAAGCATCACCAACAGGGAGCTCCTCAGATATGCCGAAAGAGTCCCCCGGACCACGGAGGAGATGTACCGCGTGGGCGCTTCCTGCGAGCTCCTCTTTGACAGGGAGGAGGTCTTTTCGGCCCTCGCAGCCAGGGGCGCCCTGGTGCTTGATGTGCCGGCCCAGCAGATCCACATGGAAGCCGTCAAGAAGTACCTGGATATCAAGATGCGAAACAGGCTGTAAGGAAAGGCTGCAGGGGGCCGGGAGATCTAGGCCTGCGCCCCGCCGGAGGGCTCCCGGGCGGGGGGAGCCGGTGCTTCGGGCACAACGCCGGGTTTTGACCGGAAGGGTCTCATGAGATAAATCCACATGAAGAGGGCCGCCAGCACGCATACTGTGAGGCGGACGGCAACGGGAAGCTCCGAGGGCGAGATGTAGGCTTCTATCAGCCCTGCGAGGAGCAGGAGAGGCGCGGTGCCCAGCACGAGCTCGGCGCCGGTTCTCGCGGCGCTCTGGAATTCGATCTTTCTGCTGTAGCGCCCGGGAAAGAGGAGAGCCCGTCCCATGATGAAGCCTCCCGCCGCGGCGATGAAGATGCAGGGAAGCTCGATGACGCCGTGAGGGAGCACGAAGAGGAGCAGCTCGTCATTCAGCCCGTAAAGATAAGTGGCGGCAAGAATCGTGCCGAAGAGCAGGCCGTTGAAAGCGATGATGTAGAGGGTGCCCGCGCCGAAAAAAACACCCAGTGCAAAGGCTGCGATGGTGACGGTGATGTTGTTGGTGGCTATCTGTGACGAAGCCAGGGGTTTTATCGAGTTCAGCGAGACAGTCCACATCTCATGATTCTGGATGCATTCTATAAGCCCCGGCGACAGGATCATCTCGGCAAACTCCCAGTCGGCGAGGGTGAAAAAGTACCCTACAAGCGCGGTAATGAAAAAGAGTGCCATGGAAAAGGCCACGACGTGAAGGTTTTTTCTGAAAGTATGGGGAAATACCTCTGTGAAAAAGAGGAGCATTGATTCTTTCTTCGGCACCGCCGAGGAATAGAACTGCCCGTGGGCTCTTCCGACCAGCACTTCAAGCTGCCGCACGACCTGGTGGCCTTTATAGTGCGTCCTTGCATAGGAAAAATCGGAGACAACTTTCCGGTAAAGGCGGGAATAAGTTTTAAGCTCCTCCCTGCCGTACCCTTTATCGTTGGAAGAGGTCAGTTTTTCCAGGAGCCCCGAAAGGGTATCCCATGAATCCTTGTTCTGGGAGATAAACGTATGGACAGTTATGGCTTTGCACCTCCCCAGGGCTCTCCCGCCAGGTACAGTGTGAGAGAGCGCACTATTACCGTGGTGACCCCGGAGAACATAGAGGTCACGTACCGCGTTGCAGGGCTTGCCACAAGGTTCTTCGCCTGGGCCTTTGACACGATGCTCCAGCTCATTGCCATATGCCTCTTCACCTACATTCTTTCCATGGCTGGCATTGTTCTCCTCTCGGGCTTTGCCGGGGAGACGGCCAACCTTATCGCGCTTGCCCTCATCACCTTCATAGTCTTTCTTATCACCAACGGCTACTTCATCTATTTTGAAGTAAGGCGGAATGGCCAGACTCCAGGGAAAAAGCTCCTCTATATCCGCGCCATCAAGTCAGGAGGCCTCCCCGTATCCTTCCAGGATTCCCTCGTGCGCAACCTCATGCGCATTGTTGATATGCTGCCCGGCATCTATGGCGTGGGAGCAGTCTCTATCCTTCTGTCAGGCGAAGGCCAGCGCCTCGGAGACCTGGCGGCCGGCACCTATGTCATCCTTGAAGAGCCTCCTGTCAAGGAGCGCCCCCCTTTCAAGAAGCACGAGTATGTTCCTGAGGCGCGGAGCCTCGGCGAGGAAGACCTGGAGCTCGTAAGGCAGTTCATGCAGCGCTCCGTCTACATGAACAACAAGTCCAGGATCCTGCTTGCCGAGCGCACAGCCGCCTACCTTGCCGGGAAGCTCGACATTTCCATTCCTTCCAACAGGAGCTCCGAGAGCTTTCTTAACGACATCATCACCTCTGCCACGGAAGATCCGCCTCCGGAGCCGGAGAAAGCCGGGTTCGGCGCTTAGCCTCCGCTCAGCTTCTTCCTCACCTTCTCGCGGGCCGCCTCGACTTTCCCGGGGATATCCACGACGATGGTCCCAGCCCACTGATCGGTCCAGCGCCGCTCCCTCTCCTCGTAGTAAGCCCTCGATACATCAACGAGCCAGAACAACGCCATAAAGAAGCCAATCACGGGGACCCAGCTGAAGCAGTAGTTTGAGTTGCGCTTCATTGACTGAACCAGGGTGCAGGGCTCCTTGGTCTTCTCATCAACGACCTGGATGGCCGCGGCAAGCTTCCCTATGCTTCTCCCCTTGAAGAGATAATCCTTGAAAAGCACATAAATGAGAATGAGGATCATCGAAGCGTATGAGACGCCCATATAGCTTTTCATCGCAAGGGGCGAGTTCCTGAATACGGCAAGCATGCCCATGGGCAGCACGGTAAGAAAAATCAGCAGATAGGGCAGGATGATATAATCCACTATCCCGGCAAGGGTTCTTCTGTTATAGAGATAATTGTGGCAGGGCTTGCACATCCACTGGTTCGGCTTGTAAAGATCCTTGCTGCAGACAGGGGCATGGCAGCGGTAGCATACGGTGATGGCCAGCTTGTCCCTGTGCTTGATGCAGTGGGTCTCGGCCTCGGCCGCCTTCTGCCATTCATTCCTTTTATTCCTCGCAACCAGGGCCTCGCCTCCCATCCCGCTTCCTGCCGGGGGAGCCTGGAGCTCCTCCACCTCTCCCGCGGGGCGCCACTCGTCTTCGGTGTTGTGCCGTACCATCGTGTCGGGGTTGATAATCCGCTGCTCCAGGTATCCCCTCATCGTATTGAGGGAGTATTGGCCGAAGACCTTGTCATTGAGGTCCCTGCACCACCAGCCAATCGTTTTGTTGACCGTGTACTCTTCCCCCATGAATGCACCTCCTGTGATAAATTCCCTTAAGAGAAAGATTCTCTCTGCACTGTTCCTTATTCCTCCAAGGGTGCCCTCTTTCAGGCTGGTCAGCGGTTCAGGAAGGCAAGCAGCAATGTTCTTGCGCTCAGGGCTATGATGAGGATTCCCACGGCGTAGGAGAAGGGCTTATGGGGAAGCTTCCTGCAGAGCCAGGCTCCCCATGGTGCCGCGATGGCGCCCCCGCAGAGGAGGCCGATCACTATCTTCCAGGGAACGGAGCCGATGGTCACGATGAACACCAGGGACTGCGCGAGGGTCACGAAGAACTCCGCCGTATTGACGGAGCCGATGGTGAAGCGCGGCGCGTTTCCCTTCGCGATGAGAGTCGAGGTGACTATGGGGCCCCACCCTCCTCCGCCCAGGGCATCGAAAAAGCCGCCTGCAAGGCCCAGCGGTATCAGGTGCTTCTCGGTCTTCTGCTGCTCTCTCTCCCTGAGGGTCTTGACGATGATGATTATCCCCATAATGCAGAGATAACAGGAGATAAAGGGCCTGATGAATCTCCCGTCTATGGAGGTGAGAAGGTACGCGCCCACGGCGCCCCCTATGACGCCGGGGACCACCAGTTTCCTGAAAAGTCCCTTCTCCACGTTGCCGAACCTCGTGTGAAAGAAGCCAGAAAGGCCCGTGGTGAATATCTCGGAAAGATGAACGCTGGCGCTTGAGACGGCCGGCGAGAGGCCCATGCTCATAAGGACGCTGTTGGTGAGGACTCCGTAGCCCATGCCGAGCGTGCCGTCTACAAGCTGTGCACAGAGGCCTATGAGGACGTATATTCCTATTGAGGGGTCAAAGGGCATGGGCACTCTCCTTCATTATTTCGAGGGCTTTCAGGGCACTCTTCTCCTTGTCCTTTATCTCCAGCATCAGGTCGAAATCACAGTCCTTTGACGCTTTGAGAAATGCCCTGAAATCTCCGGGATCCAGAGTGGTGGCATGGGTGCCCCTCCTTTTCCCCGGCTCCTGTGAGCTGTAATCTGCCATAGGTATGCCGTCAGGAGCCTTCCAGGTCTCTTTGCAGGCTTCCAGGGCCTCCCTGACTTTCTCTCCCCCTGAAAGGAGCCTGTGGTGAAAGGAATCGAAGAGCACAGGCACTCCGGCTTTCCCGCTCAGCTCCAGGCAGTCCGAGAGCGGGTAGGAGCGGTCGTCGTGCTCAATAACAAGCCTCTTTTTAATGCGATCCTCGAGGGTTCCGTAACGCTCCATGAAGCGCTTTAAGCTTGCCTTCCTGTCTCCATAGAGGCCTCCCACGTGAATCTGTATCTTTGCGTCACCTGCGAGCTCCATCCCGTCCAGCACGTCGCAGTGATAGGCAAGCTCTGCCACGCTTCTTATGAATATCTTCTCATCGGGAGAGTTCAGCAGGGTGAACTGGTCAGGGTGCATGGAAATCCTCATATGGTGAGCCTTGATAAAAGCCCCGATTTCCTTCAGCCTCTCCCTGTATGAATCCTGCCAGGGAATGGTGCACACGGGATGAGATGCAAAAGGGATGAGCTCTGAGGTGATGCGGAAAAAGAGAATCCCGTGGGTTTTGTTGAACTGGAGAATATGGAGAAGGCATGAAAGGTTGTTCTCCACCGTCTCACCGAACCTCTCCGGAGAGAAGGACCTGAGCCTGAAGGTCCTGTCGCCCTGGCACTGGAGGCTCCTGTTGATGCATGGGTAGCCGATTTTCATCAGAAGGTATTCTCTCTTGCAGTGCCCGACTCTTGTTTTATAAAAATTCAATTTGTGAATAAAAGACTCATGTATTGATTCTAAATGTTCACATATGTTGCAATCTGTTAGCATTTGGAATGTTTACGGGGGGGCTTTTTGTCTTGATAAGGACTTAACGCAAAAAATGCCGGAAGCCAGAAGAAAGAGGTGGCAAAATGATAGATGAGATAAGGACAGGCCTTCAGGGAACAAATTATATAAGCGGGGTTTATGGAAAAGAGCTGGGAGCAGCAGGGGAGAAGAAGGGCGCTGAGGCCCAGGCTCCGGCAGAACCGGGCGACCGCTTCGCGGCTGATGAAGGCAAGGATATGGGCCTTTACAACCCCAAGATGTTCCAGGACTTGAAGAGCGACGAGGCCAAGGAGGCCGGCAAGACGGAAAAAACCGGCGAGGTCTCCCTCAAGAAGGCCCAGGATGAGTTTTTCGAGGTCATCAAGGAGGCCAAGGAAAATTATGGTGCCAAGCCTATTATGGAAGAGCACTTCGACAAGGTAAGGGAAGCAAATACCGGTGAGGGCCAGGGCGCTCAGGGCGGCGGGAAGCAGGCGGCAGGCAGCATGCCTCCCCATATACAGGTAGCCACCTCCCTTATGAACGAGACCAGGTTCCCTGCCGATCTGCAGGCCAAGTTCAAGGAGAAGGGGACCCAGCTCCTCCAGGCCTGGGAGAAGGAAAGCCAGGGCAAAGGCGCCCAGGGCGCCGGGAATGAGCAGCCCGCTGCAGCCGCCGCTGCTGTGGACAAGAAGCCCCAGTAAGAGAGCAGTTTTCACGGACTTTTAAAGGCGCAGGCTCATAGCCGGCGTCTTTTTTAGTTCCCCGTCGATTCTGAAAATTCTCTTCACCGAATCTTCACATTTCCTTCACCGATGCTTCACATTCAGGTGTTACTATATGAGAGGGGATAACCCCAAAAAATAACGATGAAGGTGGGGACAAGAAAATGAAAAACGACAAGAGATTCTACCAGGTGATGGCCGCGATGGCACTGCTGCTGCTTGTTACCGCGCCATGTTATGCAGATTACGGCTTCGAGCCTTCCAAGGCATCGGGCTACGGGTTCTCAGATGGACAGGGCACCTCCGGCCACGGCTTCCCGGCAGCTCAGAAGGTTGAAACCGGCGATGCCACCGTGGTGCTGGCCAGCCGCGCATCCACTCCGGGATACGGCAACTACTACTATTACTGGAATCCCGAGTACCAGCAGTACTATTTCAAGAACTACAATGCCCAGGGCATGGCGAACACGAATGTGCAGCCCAAAAGCATCCTGGACCCTGGCTATGCCAACCAGCAGAGGAGCATCTTCAGCCCCTCCTATGTGAACCAGCAGCAGAGCATCTGCCCCCCGATGAACATCTACTGGCAGGGCACACGGTAAACCCCCGGGAAGGCCGGTGAGATGGACTGGTGAAGATTCGGGAGAAAGTGACGAAGTGTCACTGAAGAAGTGAAGAAAGAGAGAGGGCCTTGAGAATGGGCTCTCTCTCGTTTTTATAGAGATTCAACAGGCACGCTGCTCCTCTCTCCCTGAGAGGAGCAGGCGGGGAAATGGAGAATTCCTATCCTGTACATATTTTGCGATCCTGAACAGATATAGAACTTGTCTTGCCTCTTTTTTGCCCTGACTGCAATAATCTTCTCGTAATGCACCTGCCTGAATAAGAGCTTATCTTTTATATCCTGCTTCCAGCGGAAATGGGAGAGGGGGTGGGGCCCGGAGAGGTTTTCCACGGGTGTTTTCCTCAAAGGTTTTAATACTTTATCAAAGGAGATGTTTCAATGAAAAAAACGGGAGTCATACTTATTATTCTGGTGGCCTGCGCCTTCATACTGCAGGGGTGCGGGGGATCGAGCAGCGGAACCACCTATAACCCTGGTAGCAATACCACGACACCTACTATCACCTCCTGCTCCCTTGCAGGCCAGAGCGTGGCAGCGGGCGCCTCCTGCTCACTTGCCGGCACGGGCTTCGGTGCCACCAACACGGGGACCAGGACAACCTACGCGAGCTACATTGAACTGTTCCCGAATAACGCCAGCACTCCCTTGAAAGTACCTGATTCCAACATAGTGAGCTGGAGCGATACCGCCATAGTGTTTATCATACCCAGCACCGTGGTAAACGGGATCACCTATACGATCAACGTGGTGAAAGTTGTTGACGGCTCTTCATCAAGCTCAAGCTCGTCCTCGTCAGCATCATCCAATGTTACCCCCACCCAGCCGACAGTGACGCCGGCCATCAGCGGTATTTCTCCATCGGGCCAGTCTGCCGGAGGGACCATCACCATAAGCGGCACTAATTTTGGCACCTCGGGCTACGTGACCTTCGGATCAATGAGCCAGTACACTGCCACCTTCTCCGGGGGAACGCAGGTCACGTGCGCCATCCCGACAGGAATATCGGGCAGTGTCTCGGTGGTGGTGTTCTCAAACCAGAACGGTGCGAGCAGCGGCTACAGCTACACGGTGGGCGGGAGCTCATCGGGCTACACCATTTCAGGATCAATCAGGGATCTCATGACGACCTCAGCGATCTCAGGTGCTTCAATTACCCTCACGGGACAGTCCAGCTCAGGCGGAACCAGCACTGACTCGAACGGGAACTTCAGTTTCCCCGCCAATCCGGCAGGGAACTATGTAATGCGGGTCACCTCCTCTCAATATGTCACCATGAACTATTATATTAGTCTCTCAGCGAACAAGACGGTAAATAACAGCCTCGTGAAACTCAGTGACTGGAATACTCTTATGGGTGATACCTCTCATCCCTATGACGCCAGCTCTGGCTATATTGCCTTCTGGGTCGGCACCTCTTCAGGATCCGGCGGTCTCCAGGGTATCACCTTCAGCCTGTCGCCGTCAACGTATACAGCATTAGCATATATGAACAATGCCACGAACCAGATGGGGACCATGAACTTCACCGCCACGTCAACGATGTCGAACGGAAACGGCATGTTCTACAAGGTGACGCCGGGAAGCTCCTACACCCTCACCGGTACAGGGAGCGGCTACACCACGCAGGTGGGCGGCGCAGTCTCAACTGCCGGGGAGATATCAATGTATGAGCTTTACGCTTCAGGGGGCTCCAGCGGTAACAATGTTTCCGGAAATCTCAAGGATGTGATGACCGGGACTGCCATATCAGGGGCCAGTGTCACGCTCACCGTAAACGGCGGTTCCTCCCAGGTAAGCACTACCACCGACAGCAGTGGAAACTTCAGCTTCTCGAATATCACTGCAGGCGATTACATCCTGCGCTTCAGCAGCAGCGGCTATGTGCCCCTCAACAAGTATCTCAACATCCAGGGAAATGTAAGCCAGTACACAAGCATCTGTAAAATAACCGACTGGAACACCCTCATGGGCTCAAGCCACCCCTATGACGCGAGCTCCGGGTATTTTCTGGTCAATGTCTGGACCATTCAGAGCCAGATGCTCCAGGGAGCGGTGGTGATCTGCACTCCCGGCGGCACTGCAATGGCCTATGTCACCAGCGGCACCCCTCCCACCCTTGACTGGAGCGGCACATCCACCACTCAGGGAGGCTCCGCTTTCATCTACAAAGTCTCGACCACTCAGACCTACAGTCTCACGGCACAGAAAACGGGGTACACTTTTGGGTCCATCTCCGGGATTGTGCCTATTGCAGGAGAAATAAGTGATTATGACCTGCAGAGCACAAACCAGTAGCTTCAACAGGTAAATACATGTGCCGGGCTTCTGCGGCAGGAACGCAGAGGCCCTTTTCTTTTTACCCGGTCCAAGGCGAAACGATCTCAGTCCCTTCTGGAGGGATTGAAGATGAAGGTGAGGCCGTGAGGCGCCCTGCCTCTGATGATGAGATGGCCCTCGTGGAGGCACCGCAGATGGTGGGCCATGCAGAGGGTGATGAGATTCGCTTCGGTTGTGGGGCCGCCGTGGGAGCGGTACCTGATGTGGTGGGCATGGAGGTTGCGCCGGCACCGGCAGCCGGGGGCCTGGCACTGGTAGTGGTCCCGGGCAAGGACGCGGCTGTGAAGGTCTCTTTTTTCGGGGTGGTCCCAGGCGGCGAGGAAGGTGTCGAGGAGGGCTTCCAGGAAAAGGGCAAGGAGCGACGAATCTGGTGCCGCAGAGCCGGGGGCCTCCTTGGGGAGCTGAGTGCTCCTGGCAGCCTGCCAGAGCCTCACGGCGTGGTTCCAGAGGGTGATGAGGTCCCGTTTCAAAAAGAAGCGGATAAGGTCACCCCTGTCCGGAGGGTTTGATACGAAGGTCCCTTCTTTCGGGGTCTCTCCCGAGAGGATCGACAGAATCTCGGGGAGCTCAGGGTGGTCACCACCGCAGGTGACCTTCCAGATGACGGGGAAGGTCCCGTCCTGGGAGGGGGTTCCAGGCTCGTGTGTACACATCTGGACTGGAGCGTCCAAACCCTTATCCCCACTGGGTTCCGTGACATTAGAGAGTGCAGGGGAAATCCTCTTGACGGACCTCCCTGTGACGGCTACCTCGAAGGCCTCGGGCGCGATGTCCCACTTTTTGTGGACCGCCCTCTTCGCGAAGCGCAGGAACCCCTCGACAGCTTGCATCAGGGTGGCCACAGGAACCTCCTGGGCGTAGGAGAGCCACGCCCCCTTGACGCGGGTCCCTTCATTGAAGACCCTGGCAAGGTGACGCGCCTGCTCGGGGCTGAGCTTCCCCTCCTGCACGAGGTCCAGCATATCAGGATATTCCAGATAACTCCTTTCTAATGAGATTAGGGAATAAGCGGCGCTGCGGGACATTCCCAGGCGCTCCCTGGTGTAATGCCCCAGGGAGAGGAAGAGCATGTCCTTGTAGAGGCCGAAATTGTTGAGAGTGCGAAGGAGCCTCCCCTGGTAGAAAGAGAGGGAGTGGCGCAACGAAGCCATCTTCCGAAGCCGTGCGACCGTTTCGAAAGGATCGGCGGGAGAAGGCGAAGAGGCGCCGGGAGCCTGAAACTCAGAAGGAAGCTCCACCGTGACGGGCTTCCAGGGGAGGTAATCCCAGAGGTGCGACACCTCTTCAAGATCCTTGTGGACCTGGCGGGCAAGCTCCTTGTCCTTCTCGCCAAAGTGGCAGGTATCGTCATCGAGTGAGGCCAGGGCCCTCGCCATGACGCTCACGAGAAGGGCTTTTTCCTCGATGCCGGAATGGCGCTGAAGCTCCTGCTTCTCTGTCCCGATGGTGCCGGGAGCATCGATTGCATCGCTGCCTGCTGTCCCCGTGGGGTGGCAGAGAGCTGCGCCCAGGCTCCCTATACACTGTGCCCCGAGACCCTCGAGCGGCGACGAAGCGGCGAACTCCGCAAGAAGGGCCTCCACGAAGCTCTCTGAAGGGAGATCCGCCTCCTCCATCCTGCGGAACACTTCCAGCGCCCGGTCCCACTTGGCGGCAAGGGAAAAAGGAACCCGCGCGCTTACCGCGAGGCTCCCTGTGTCCTCCTCGTCGTCATCCCCGGCGACCAAGGAATTGGTGCCGGCCTCCCCGTCTTTAAAACGCTTCACCTCCTCTTCAATTTGTCTTATGGTGCACTGCATGGCTTTTGGGAGCCACTCCGCCTCGGTCTCGGGCGTCACGACCTGGAAGAGATATCGCAGCGCGCTCTTGCGCAGAAGCCCCTTTTCAAGAGCCTCCCTGAAGAGGGGGAGCTCCTGAAGGGCCTTCGCATTCCGCATCAGCTCAAAGCCGCTCCTGGACGAGATCCCCAGCTCCTCACGCACAAAATCGGAAACCCTCACGTAGCCGAGCTTTTCGAGCTTCACGTTGAGGGAGAGAAGAGCCTCTCCGATGAGAAGATCGAGCTTTACTCCGGCCTGTGAGAGGCACCAGAGGTTCCAGTCCAGGACCTCCCCGGCTAGATCGCGGAATATGTGCCGGCAGTTGGAGCGCGAGAGCACCTCGTCGGCGCCGTACGTGACCAGCGGGAGGCCGGGGCAAACCTTGAAGACCTGCCCGCCCTCCATGGTGGCTTCGTAGCCGGGATACTCGCGGATCACCGCGGGAGAAGCAAACCCGACCTGGGTGGCCTGAGCAGCCTCCCGGTGAGGGGCGTCCATGAGGTGAGCGCCAGCCAGAGTATTCACAATAATCCTCCTTTCATTATATTTTTAAATGGAAACATATGTATCTATAAATATATTATACCTCAAATTAAGCAGAATTTCAAAGAGCATAGCATCAAAAAACGTTATAGTAATAAGGATAGAACGCTGTCGAAAAACTGGTGCTCAAACCCCTGGATGGTGGTTTTTGCGATTTTTCGGCAAAAAGGCCATATAAAGCAATCCAGCGGGGCAGAATGACATCTTACCGCAGGGCAAAGGAGGCGGGCAAGAGAAAGGCGTAGGAAAAATTTTGCAGTATGAATCATTCATGGAAAAGGGCTGGAAGGGCTTATTCAGAGGTGTGCAGAAATTCCATGCCATGCGAAACCGGGCCCTGCCGGCCCCTCCTTAATGCAGTGTCCAAAGGATTTTATTATGACCCGATATGATCGTATTCTCTTGGAGGGAATAAGGTAAGGCATTATGCTGTGCCTGTGGGACTAATCAATAAGGCCCTGCACGGCGTCATACTGGGGGTAATTCGCCTTCGACGGGCCCATCACGCCGGTATGATACTCACCATCGCAGTAAACTGTATAGCTGTCAGGGATAACGGTGACCATGTAAGAGTAGGTGGATTTGCGGGCTTCGGGGCAGGTGGGTATGCTCTCGAGATATGAAGGCACCACCTTTTCCAGCGAGGAAGGATACCTTCCCTGGTTATGCGTGGAATAGAGCTCCAAGGCAGTGCCGATATTTTTCAGGTTCACCTTGCATTGAGTAAGCCTGCCCTGCGCACCGGCCCGCAGGTTTCCAGGCACTAATATGGCGGCCAGGAAGGCAAGCATGAAGAGCCCCAGCACCGTCTCGAAGAGAGTCATCCGGCACCCCGCCACATGCCCCAGGTGCCACAGGAAGCATAGGATCAATGCCAATCCTATGAGATAAAAAAGGCATTCGCCGCCCTTCTGCTTCTCGCCAAGAAAGAAAGCGAGCCTCGCAACCCCTGCCGAGAGCACAAGCAGGGCAATGCATACGAATAATCGCTGCGGCCCCGTGGCAGGGGCGATGAGTATTGAAACAATGCTCCGCTTCTGCGCTCCCGTCCCTGCCGGTGAGGCTCCGGAAACCGCCGTACTGCCTTCCCTCAGAAGGTCCGCAATCTCGGCGAAGGTCTGGAAGCGGTCACCGGGGTTCACCGCAACACATTTCATCACGATGTATTCGAGCCATGGCGGCGCTTCGGGAGCGAGGGCCCCGAGGGGAGGAAGCTTGAAGGTGAACTGCAGGGGGTCCTTGTCGCAGAGAAGGCGGTAAAGGGTCACGCCATAGGAGTAAACGTCGCTCCGGCTGTCGGACTGTCCGGAGCCGTACTGCTCGGGCGGGGAATAGCCCGGTGTCCCCATCGCATAGGTATCCTTGAGCTTCCCTGGGGCAAAGAACCGCGCGATGCCAAAGTCAATGAGCCTTATTCTGCCTGTCTTGTCAAGCATGATGTTCGAGGGCTTGAGGTCCCTGAAAATGAGGGGATCAGGTTTCCGGGAATGGAGGTATTCCAGTATTTCCGCGAGCTGGAGAGCCCAGTCCGTCACCTCCCGGCATATGAATGGCTTGTTTTTCCTTTTCTGGATGGCTTCGAGGGTTTCGCCGTCAATGTATTCCATGATGAGGTAGTGGCATTCATCGCCAGAGGTGGCATCTGGTAATGATAAGGCATCATAGACCATGGGGAGCCCCTCATGATGGAGGCCCTTGAGGATCTGCACCTCCCGCCAGAATAACTCCACGGCGTCTTTTCTCTCATCAGGCGAGAGCTCACACTCCATTATCTCCTTGATGGCCACCTTTTTTTCCGGTGAGCTGAGATCTTCGGCGAGGTACACTTTACCATAGGCGCCAATGCCAATGATTTTCTCTACTTTGTAGAGGTTGTTCAAGGTATCGCCGACCTGCATGGTGCCCCCCTTATTTCCACTCTATTTACCTCCTCGGAGGCAATATCCTCCCGGCAGGAGGGCCATCAATTGAGTGGCACAGGATGCAGCTGTTTCCCGGCTGCGCTGTCGCTGGAAGCATAAGATGACATGTAAGTATATAAAACGTTGCAGGATAGGGAAACAGGAGGCAGTATGGTGCAAAAAGGATACATATGCACTCCGGTATACCACTGAAAATCGGCGTGATAGAGAGGATTTTCTCATCTTCACTTCGTGTCACTGACACTCATGTGTCAGTGGAGTGTAGTACTATCAAATCAGGAAAGATATCCAGGAAGTGGCGGATAATCGTCATGTCGGCATAAATGGGGCAACCGGGGCGGGGTTCTCAAAAGGCTATCAGGTGGCAGTGCAAAATCTGCCTTCCCGGGCACGTGATATGAGAGGAAGAGAGCGGCCGGGCAGGCTGAAGAGAAGGAGGTTGTCGTGAGCAGGCTGGAACTTTATCGCGCCTTCTATGTCATCGAGGGACCTCTGCAATACTTTTTTCACTGGGTTACTCTTTCGGGGCGGGTCGTGCCACCCTTGCCATATGGCAGAGCCATTCTGGGATATGATGCCCTCTCCATCGACAGGCGTGCCATGGTTTGGCTTTTCCTTGACGAGTTCCTGAGTGCTGCGGAAGCGAAGACCCTTGCAAGACTCTATGGGAGGAGCGGCCTCGTGCTCAACTGCCTGCCTGTGGAATTTCCCTTTCACTGCGAGAAGATTTCAACGACGCTGCGCTCCTTGTTCCTCTGTCCCATAAAGGGAGTCAAAATCTCGGGATGCCAGGAGGAGCACTGGCGCGGGGTGCCATCCATCTCCAGGATAGCCACCTTCGTCGTGGAAGTCCGGTGCGGCTCTCCATCTCTCAAGACAATGAGGAGAATGGGGAAGCTCTTTGAAGCTCTTGGCCTCCCCCTAGGAACTTTTTCCCCCTGCGCGGAAGCGAGGGAGTTTCTTGAGGGAAATGCCATTGTGGTGTCGTCGGTCCAGGACAATGCCTCGCTTTTCAAACATCCTGAGGAATAGGCGGTGACCTGTGTTTCTTCAAGACTACATCCCTGTATATAGTGAGAGAGGACTTTCTGCTTACGTGGGCCCTTATGATGAGAACCCCGGGAGCTCAGGAGTATCTGCGGTACCTTCCGTGAAAGGCTTCGATGTGCTTTATATCCGCACAGGGAGGGCCTTTAACATGCTTGCCCTGGAAGTTGATGCCCGGGCCTGCGGGCAGCTTGCATCACTTCTCCGTGATGGCTCACTGGAAGGTATTCCAAGGACTCCCTCTGTCACTGCACCTGACGGGCGTTCGACGTACCTTTACTCCTGCAGAAGCATCACATGCGAAGGCATTGGCCATTCACTTGAACTCACACCGGGCATTATAATGAGAAGCGATGGGGGAAAGGTGATGATCCCTCCAAGCTGCGATCACCTGGGAAGGCCTGCAGTGTGGCACGATGAATTCTGGCCCCGTGCCGGGTTTCCCGCAGCCATGGTAAGAATATTAGCCACATTGCTTATGGCTGAGAAAGAAAAGGCTTCTTCATCCATTGAATTGATGCGCTCATGGGAAGGAAAGGAGGCGGGAAGGCTTTTTCCAGCAAAGCCGGGAAGGGCACTGTGGGTGAAGCTTGCCCTCCAGGCCCTCAACTGATGAGGCTTGAGCTCTTTTCTACTTCATGACGTCCCACTCTTCAGGGCAGGAATCCATCGACTCCGGCGGCCCGAACATTTTGCATATCATTTCCAGCAGTTTATCCATCGTCTTTTCCTCCTCCCGTGCCCCTGCTTTCATCTATAATGTAACACCTGAATGTGAAGATATGATGAAGGAAATCTTTAAAAAAAGGGGAAATGACTTTTCGAGGAGCAGAAATGAGTTGCCACGACCGCCGTTTTCATGAGGATCAATGGGCCAATTTGCTTGACAAGGAGAGGGAAGCCCGGTGGGACCGTCCCGCCTTTCTCCTGAAAATGGGCATCCTTCCCGGCCAGGCTCTCCTTGATCTTGGATGCGGCCCAGGGTTCTGGACCTTCCACCTTGCCGAGGCCGCAGGCTCCACGGGCCTTGTCTGGGCCCTCGATGTGAGCGGCAGGATGCTGGAAAGCCTCGCGGAACAAAACCCTCCGCCCCAGGTGAAGCCCCTTCTCTGCGAGCTTCCCCTCATCACCCTCCCCGACGCCTCCGTTGACCTTGTGTGGGCATCCTTTATCTTTCACGAGGTCGTTCCTCACGCCGATATGGCAGCAGAAATCCGCCGCGTAACCAGGCCGGGCGGCAAGGTGGCGGTGCTTGACTGGCACCCCGATGCGCCATCATCCAAGGGCCCTCCCCGCAGCGAGCGCCTGACGGCCGGTGAAATCATATCGTTTCTTACCGGTGCGGGATTTCAAAAGGCTGAAAAGATATGGGAAAGCAGTGACCATTACATGGTAGCTGCCTGCTGAGCGGGGAGCTCAGGACCTGAAACGCTCCTCAAGAAAGTCATGCATGGCGGGATCTTTCCTCTTGAGATGGCCTTTCGTGAGGTTATCAGGGGCAAAGTAGCTCACGTGGTCATTAGAGGGATCTTCAGGGATTTCCTTGTCGATGAGGTAGGCAGCTATTGACTGGGCAAGGTATTCGCCCTTATCTGATGCGGCATAGCCGTCAACAAACCCGTGGCCTGACTCATTGGCGCTGGCCGCTTCATAGTTCTTATCCACCGTGCCAGACCATTCTCCGGCTTCCTCCCCGCTGTTTCTCATCGCGTCATCGACGGCGTGGGAGAACTCGTGAAATATCATGGCGCTGTGGAAGTCGCTCTTTGAATTCACCTCGCTCTCCTTGTAGAAGAGGATGTTGCTGATGGTGTCATAGGCCCCGATGACCTCATTCCAGGAGTAGCCTCCAGAAGTGAGGTCCTCCCTTTCTCCCGGATCTTCTGTGCCATTCGTGTTGAGGTCAATCCACCTGCCCACCTCGATTTTTCCGTTTTTGTCGAGATCCTGGCCGAAGCCGAGGTCCGTGGGCTTCATATCGCCCTCTTTGGGAGAGTCCTTCAGGATGTGGATAATGAGGCCGTGCTCTTTTGCCTCTGTTATCATGGAAAGGGGGAAGCACGACAGGGAAGAGATAAGGCCTTCGACGTCTGCTTTCCCGGTGTGATCGGTGACGAGGGAGGAGAGGAGGCGCTTTTTCTCTAGGGCGTCGCAGCATAGGAGGAGCATGGGCTTCTTTTCCGCCTGCCCGGCCTTTCCTGGATCTTTGCCGATCTCGGCGCGGTCACAGGACCCGGAGGAGGTGCCTTCAGGAGCGGGAAGAGCATCGGCCACAGGGAGCGAAAGAGAGGCCCCCGGGAAGGGCATCTGGGGAAGGGAGACCGGGTTGTTGTACATGGACCTCGCTCAGGCAGAACAGATTTCATATCCTCTCCAGCCCATTATAGCAATAAAAAGGGAGAGTATCTGTAAAAGTTTTTTTAACTTATCGATAGTTATACCATGTCACTCCTTGCCGCCATGCTCGGTGATGAATTTTTTGGAGTAGCGGTAATTCCTGGCATAGTAAAGGGGTGTTTTTCCAAGACTGTCTCTTGCATTCACCTCGGCGCCGCCCGCTATGAGCTCCTCGACGGCGCTCCCGTGACCTTCCGCCGCATAGTGCAGGGGCGTCTTCCCTTCATTGTCCTTTGCATTGACATCGGCGTCTTTTCTCACCAGTATCCTCACTGCCTTGTCGCTCCGGGCTGAATGAAGGGGAGTCTTGGCTCCGTTTTCTTTGCCTGCTGAGAGGCTGTTGACGTCGGCGCCTTTTTCAATGAGCAGCTTCGCCACGTCCAGGTAATCGGCGCTTATCGCATAATGAAGAGCAGTCTTTCCTGCCTTGTCACGCCCGTTGACCTCGGTGCCCTTTTCCAGCAGGAGCCTTGCCATCTCGATATTGCCGTTCCACGCGGCATGATGGAGCAGAGTTCCTTCCATGCCTTTCTTCCCGCTGCCGGCATGCTCTATGAGGAACAGCGCCACATCGTTGTGGCCCCGGTCGATCGCTTTCTCAAGTGCGGTATGGCCCGAACTGTCTTTCAGAGAGCAGTCGGCTCCTTTTTCCACGAGGTATTTCACCACCTCCAGGCGGCCCATTCCTGCCGCCTCGTGGAGCGGCGTCTCGAGGAGCTTGGCGGAAGGCTCGTTCAGGAGGCCGGGATTGGCATCGATATATGCCCGGACTTTCTTCAGGTCGCCCCTGTTGGCCGCCATGTGGACGCTGTTCATCTGAAGCGTGAAGATTATAGTGAAAAGGATCGGCAGGGCAAGCAAGGGTGCCAGTCTGGCAAAGGGAAAACCTGGATCTTTGGTAGTGTAAGCGATTATATCCTGGGCGCCGCGGGAGGTGAGCTTTTCCGCAATCTTTCGGTGAGTGCCCGCCAGGGCCAGGTGGAGCGCGGTGGCCATCTCATTGTCAATGCAGTTCACTTCCGCCCTGTGAGCCAGCAGGAGGTCCACAAGCTCACCGTCACCTCTGTGGCAGGCGAAATGGAGGGCAGTCCTGAGGCTTCTCCACTCCCTGCCGTTCACATCGGCTCCAAGGTCCAGGGCGATTTTCGCCAGGGCCCTGTGCCCCCCCGAGGCGGCCACCGTGAGGGCAAGCTTCCCGCCTGCCGAGCGGATGCCTGCCAGTCTGGGGTTTTTGTCGAGCATGGCAAGGATTTTACCGCAGTCGCCATTGTCGAGGGCCTGGGAGTATTCCTCATAGAAAGGGCTGCCCTCCCGGTCCTTGAGATAATCGAGATACTCCCGGACTCTCTCCACAAGGTAGATGACCATGAGGGGATTGGTGTCAGTGGGCCAGAGAGTGAGCGACCTGCCTTGCACGGTGACTGCCCTGGCGCGGTAGCCGTAATTCTTTACATGTTCCGCTTCAAGGCTTTCTATGTCGCCAGGGGCTGCTCTCATGGGGCGGTCCAGGCCGAGAAGAGGCGTGGTGGCGCGGGTAAGGAGAGTGGCGGTGACGGTGATGACATTCCTGTTCACCATGCGGGTAAGGGCAAAATAGAAGATGGCAAGCGGCATGACAAGGGATGAGAGCATGGGGAGCAGGAAGAGGAGAGGCTCCTCCCTCATGAAATCGCTGAGGTGGGCTCCCATTCCCTTCGTCTCGGGATCATTGAAGAACATATAGGTAAAAATGATTACCCCTGAAATGAGCAAGGCAATCAATATTCCGCCGCTCCAGGGGCTCCTGTAGTCGATAACCAGTCTCAGCTCTTCGGGAGTGAGGGACACCTGGACCTTGTCTGGTTTCGGGAGAGGATGGGCACGGGCTGTCAGGGCGCCGCATGAGGAACATTCAACGTAGGGAAGCGAGGGCTTCACGTCGAGTGAGGCCTTGCATTTCGAGCACAGCACGGGACAATCACCGCCTTTCTGGCTTAAGGCTCATAAATCCGACGGGTCCACCACGAGACCCTCCTTTCTGCTGTAACGGGGATAATCAGGCTGGGAGAGCAGCTTCCCGTGAGATGATCCCCTGCAGTAAAAGGTGTATTTGTCAGCACCGGCGCTTGTGTAGCTTCCGCGGTAAGTGTCTTTGCCCGCCGCGGGGCATGAGGGAATCTTCTGAAGATACGCCGGGGTGAGGGCATCGAGCCTCGGGGGAGAGGACCCGCTATTTTCATGGGAATAGACTTCAATGGCCGCGGCGATGGTTTTCAGGTTCTCCCTGCAGCCGTCAAGCATTGTGCGGTCTCCGGTGCCCTTGAGGGAGGGGGAGAGGAGAAAAACCGGGATCAGCAGCAGCACAAGGGAAGCTGCTATGACTCCCAGCGAATTGACAGCTTTGCGCCACTCGCCTTTTGCCATATGGAAACAGGCTGCCGGCAGTGAGGCCAGCACAAGCACGGCAAGCCCCGCAAAGCCTGCAATGCATATGAATGATCCCACAACCGGTATGACCGCGCAGAACACAATGGTCATCAGGTACAGGAAGAGTGTCCAGGGTTCGTCGGTGAGAAGCACCAGGGGCTGCCATTTTTTCGCGGAAGGCGCCTGTGGGGCTTTGCTGCCCCCCTCCTCCTCTTTCCGGAGAAATGCCCTCATTTCGGCGATTGACTGGAAGCGCCGCTCAGGCTCTTTCTCCAGGGCTTTCCCCACTGCAAGGGAGAGGCGGGGATCAAGGCCGCTCCTCACCTGGAGCAGGGGGGGAAACTGGAAATTGAATTTCTGGGGATTCTCTCCCGAGAGGAGGCGGAACGTCGTGGCTCCCAGGGAGTATATGTCGGAGCGCCCGTCGGTCTGCCTGGTGCCGTACTGCTCGGGCGCAGAGAAGCCCGGGGTCCCTATGGCCTGGGTGTCCCGCATTTTACCCGGGTCAAAGGCTCTTGTGATGCCGAAGTCTATGAGCTTGGCTTTCCCCCCCGCGGTGATGACGATGTTGGAAGGCTTCAGGTCGCGGTAGATGAGGGGAGGGCTCTGGCTGTGGAGATACTCAAGGATGTCCATAATCTGGAATATCCAGGGCATGAGCTCCTCTGCGGAAAAGGAGCCCTCGCGGAGTGAGAGCTTCTCTTCCAGGTTTTCCCCCTCGATATACTCCATCACCAGGTAGTGGCGGCTGCTCTCAGGGAAGCAGTCCACCACCTTGGGAAGCCCCGTGTGATTGAGGCCAGAAAGGATCCTGAATTCTCTCTGGAAAAACTCCCGGGCTTCACGGCCTTCTTCAGGGGAGAGAGCATCTGTTGAAAGCTCCTTCAGAGCCCACCGCGCCCCGGCAATGGTGAGATCTTCCGCCTGGTAGACCCGCCCGGTGGCTCCCTCGCCTATGACGGCAGTTATCCTGTATCTCGCTCTGAAGACGGTACCGGTGGGAAGCGCTTCTGCCATGGTCCCTCTTTTTTGCCAATCTCTTCCGATAACAGTTCGTTTCCACGGATAAAGATTCCTAGGTTTTCTTTAGAGAGGTGAAGGCATCTTGAAAGGGAAGCCCGCCGGGTGCCGATGACGGCAGCCCTTGGGCCTGAGAATGGAAAGTATGGTATAATTATCGGTACATGGAACGGAGCCTCATTAGGAGGGCACGGTGTTCAAAAAAATCATCATCATTCTTCTGACTCTCTTCTTCGGTGCTGCATGCGCCGTCAGGAGCGCTGATCACCCCAGAGCCGGCATTCTCCTCCAGAATGGCGCAATCTACACGATGGATACCTCAAGGAGCTGGGCAGACTCGGTGGCGGTTCTTGGAGGAAAGATTCTTTACGCGGGCACTCGAAAGGGGGCCGGGGAATATATAGGTCCCGCGACAAAAGTCATCGATCTCAAGGGCGCCATGGTTCTCCCGGGGTTCTGCGACAGCCACATTCACCCCATTTTCGGCGGGATCGAGACTTCTCAATGTGCCCTTTTCGACCTGTCCACCAGGGAGGAAGTATTCAAGGCCGTGAAGCATTATGCTGAGAGCCACAGGGAGAAGAGCTGGATTCTGGGAAGCGGCTGGGCTTCCTTCATTTTTCCCGGGGCCAATCCCACGAAGGAGGAGCTTGACAGGCTCGTGCCTGACAGGCCTGCGTTCATCTCTTCTGCAGACGGCCACTCCTCGTGGGCGAACTCGAAAGCCCTCGCGATGGCAGGCATCACGAAGGGGACAGCCGATCCTCCGGGGGGGCGCATTGAGCGCCGCGCCGGAACGGGCGAGCCCTCAGGGACACTCCGTGAGAGTGCCTCAGATCTTGTGGAAAAGCTTATCCCTCCCGCGACGCCCGGCGAGAGGCTCGAGGCATTGATGACCTTTCTCCGGAAGGCCGGCGCCCTCGGCATCACTTCCCTGGTGGAGGCAAATGCCGACAAGGATGAGCTTGAGACGTACCTTGAGCTTGAGAAGAGAGGCGAGCTCACTGTGAGGGTTACTGCTTCACTCCATGTCGATCCAGAAAAGGGAGCCGCGCAGATTCCGGCTCTCATGGCGAGGCGGGACCGCTACCGTGGGCCGCGTGTTGAAGCCGGCATGGCGAAGCTCTTTGTTGACGGCGTCCTGGAGACTAAAACCGCCGCTCTGCTGGAGCCATATCTGCAAAGCGGCGTTGACAGGGGGAAGCTTCTTATCGAGCCGGGGCCTTTGAATGAGCTGGTGGTGCTCCTTGACCGTGAGGGCTTCCAGGTTCATGTCCATGCCATAGGCGACAGGGGGGTGAGGGCAGCGCTTGACGCGTTTCAGGAGGCTCTCATGAAAAACGGCAACGGTGACCGGCGCCACCACATTGCCCACCTGGAGCTCATCGATCCTGCTGATATCCCGCGTTTCCGCCGCCTGGGCGCCGTGGCGAACTGCCAGCCATTCTGGGCTTTCCCCGACAAATACATTACCGAGCTGACCGAGCCAATCATCGGCCCTGCACGATCCCGGTACCTCTATCCCTTCGGGAGCATTGCAAAGACAGGCGCCATCCTGGCTGCAGGAAGCGACTGGCCTGTGAGCACCATGAATCCCCTTGAGGCAATCCAGGTCGCCGTCACAAGGAAGCCCCCAGAAGAGCCAGGCAAGCCTCCATTGAATGCCGATGAGCGCCTCAGCCTTGATGAAGCCCTCGCGGCTTATACAATCCACGGCGCGTACCTTCGCCATCATGAGAAGGACACCGGATCCCTCGAGGCTGGCAAGGCGGCAGACCTGGTGGTGCTGGAAAGGAACCTTTTCGAGACGAAGCCTGAAGAGCTCAGGAAGGTGAAAGTCCTGATGACGATGCTTGAAGGGAAGTGGATTTTCTGCGATGAAGCGATGAAAAAAGCCGCAGAAGGGAATTCCCTTTAAAAGTCAGATGGGATCTGCCCCGGCTCAATACAATTCCACCCGAGATGATCATGATGAAGGCCCAGGTCATCAAAAGTGATTTTGGCTCAGCGCCTCCTCACGGCACCACAGGCCTCGCTTGAGTTGTTCCTGTGATATTCATTGCAGTAGTTGCAGAATGTCCTGTTGTAATAAGGGCTTGCCCCGGTGCCATACCCGTACCCGTAATTGCCGTATACAGGCTCCGTGCTGAGGACTGTGGTACCGGTATCCCAGGAGGTTCCCGCATCGCCGTTGTTCTGGAGGGGATTGAAGCCGTAGCTCCCGTTGCTGGCTCCCGTCGGCGCTCCCGATGTGTTGGGCTGAATACCCCGCTGCTGGGTCCTGAAATCCCAGGGAGCGACAGGATTGGGCTGGGTCCAGAGGCCGATTTTCTGCGCTTTTGCCAGATCTGCAGCCTGGGCAATCTCCGAGTCCTGCTCGAGCTTGCCGTCATACCAGGCAAGCCCTGCTGAAGCGATGGCAGTGCCCACGTCTTTCCCGTCGAGGGAGATCTTTGAGACTTTCCTGTTGCTGTGATCGACCCAGACTACCTCCACGTCAACGTTTTTTCCCTGGATGAGCTGCTCCAGGTATGTCTTGGCCTGGGGACCGAAAGGCTGGTCAAGATCGGGGCAGTCAATGCAGTTGAGCTTCAGGGTGCCTTCGCCGACCAGGATATCATTGCCGTCAGTGATGGAGATCACCTTGGTGGAGAAGTCCTGGGCGCCTGCCCATGAGGTGAGGAGAAGGGCAAAAAGCAGAACACATAAGGCCGTCTTTCTCATAGAGATTCCTCCCTTGCACTAATTTTCGCCATCTCTATCAGTTTCAGCTTCCCTGCGCCCCAGGTCTCTCAATGGCGCCGTTGAAGCCTGATGGAAAGTGAGAAGATATCCCCTGTACTTCTTTACAAAAGGCTTTTTTCCTGTGTCTGTTAATGATTGCACAGGCAGCCATTTTGTCATCTGAAGCACCAGCAATTGCTGAAAGCCCATGGCCTCAGGATCATGAAAAGGTTTCTCCTGAAGGAGGAAGAGCCTCACTGCCGTATTGAAGAACTATCGGGAAAAATGCGAAGAGAAGAGGGAAGACCAGGAAAGGAAGTGGCCTTATGAGGATAAAACCGCTCAAGCGTTACAGGAAGCCCCCCTACCCGGGGCTGGAGGATTTCCGGAGCGATAGTGAATCGCCATGGAAATGCCTTCCCTCCCGCTGGAAAAATGATGCTCTCATCGCGGGAACCCTCTGCGCCCTGGCACTTTCAGGCTGCACCGGCAAAGCCGGGCAGGTGCAGGCAGTCCCCGGTGACACCCCTTCTGTCTCCTCGACGAGAACGCCTGCCCGGACGGGAGGCATTGCACCGGATATCCCCGTCTCTTCCTGCGAGCCGCGAAGCGGTGATATCCTGCAGAAACAAAGCGGCACAGTGGCTCCGCTCTTCAACCATGGCTACGGCTTTGTGAGGAGCGGCGGCGAAGCGGCATCATTCCCTGCCCCTCTCGGAGAAGATGAGGCCAGGCAGCTCATCGAAGGGGAATTCAAAAAGGCCGGCATCACCTTTGACAGGCACAACGTGATAATCTCCGGTGTGACAGGCGAATATAAGGGAACCGCCAAAGACATTTTTGGTGAAATCGAGCCCTCCAATTACCGCGGGCCCGTCGGGCTTGACGGTTACAGCTCGGCACACCGTTTCGCCTATGAGTATATTTCCTCTGCCGATGAGTCGCTCTATATAAAGAAGGGCGAGATAAGAAGCACGGCGCCGCCCGTAGCTTATTCCAGGCCCGCTGCGGTGGTCATGGAAGATCTTTTCACGAGGGCCCGCAAAGTGAACCTGCTGATATTTTATGATCCCCTCGATATGAAGGACAACAGGGGTGACCTCGATGCGTCGCGCAAGGATCTCCTCGCGCAGGTGAAGGATGCCATCGCATGGGCAAGGAACAAAGGCTGGATAAAGAAATAAGCTCCCCCGCCAGAAGGAGAGGCAATGCACTTCACCTTTCACCTCACGACAGGATGCACGATGCGGTGCGATTACTGTTACTCCCCGCCGCTCGCGCGTCTTGATATGACAGAGGAGACTGCCCGGCAGGCCATGGAGTTCGCCGTAACCACCCAGCCGAAGCATTCAGGGATTGTATTTTACGGCGGCGAGCCTCTTCTCAGGAAGGATATAATCAGGCTTGTCGTGGCGCTTGCAAAGGACGCAGAGGAAAAGCACGGCCACCGCTTCCACTTCAAGCTCACCACCAACGGGATCCTTCTTGACGAGGAGTTTCTCGAGTTTGCCGGGTGCGAGAACATCGCAGTCTCCCTCAGCATGGACGGCGATGCAAGGTCCCATGACTGCCACAGAAAGACTGCCGATGGCAGGGGCACTTTCAGCATTGTCGATGAAAAGGCCTCGATGCTTCTCAAGTGGCAGCCCTATACCCATGCAATGATGGTCGTCACGCCGGCGACGCTGGATTATTTCCATGACTCGGTGAAATTCCTTCTTGAGAAGGGCTTCAGGTATATTCTCCTCTCCCTTGATTACCGCGGAGTGTGGACCGACAATGATCTGCGGCGGCTGAGAAAGCAGTATGGCCTCCTGGCGAAGCTCTATGAGAGATTGACTCTCGAGGAGCACAAGTTCTATTTCGGCCCTTTTGATGTGAAGATTGCAGGCCATATCCATGGGGCGGGAGCCCTCTGCGAGCGCTGCCATGGAGGCGTGAAACAGGTGTCAGTGGCCCCGGACGGGGGCCTGTACCCCTGTGTCGCCTTTGTGCAGGACTGCGTGAGCACAGAGGAATTCAGGATCGGAGACGTGAGAAGGGGCTTTGATGACGGTAAGCGCACAGCCCTTTTTCAGAGGGCTCATGCTGCCAAGGAGTCCTGCCGGGGCTGCGCCATCGAGGAAAGATGCCACAGCCGCTGCGGCTGCATCAACTGGCAGTCTGCCGGCGATATTGCCATGGTCTCGCCGGTGCTCTGCGAGACGGAGCGTATCGTCATCCCCGTCGCAGACAGGCTGGCCCGCCGCCTTTACCGGAAAAAGGCCCCCATGTTCATCCAGAAGCATTACAATCCCGCCTACCCTGTCATATCCCTCCTCGAGGACCTCCAGGGCCTTTAGCAAAATGGTAACAATTTCCTTACCGTTTCCTTACAAAAGTGCGGGATTTCCTTACACTGCCCCGCTATAATAAAGAGGTAACAGAAGCCTCTCCTGCTGAAAACTCATCTACCCCGTTCCGGCAGGAAGGCTTCTTTTTAATTCACTCCCGGATTTTTCTAGAGCTCAACTTTGCCCGGCGTTTTCTTGCCTTCGTCAGGCGTCGGCGGCGCAGGATTTACGGTTCCCTCTTCGCCTTCCCCCGGCGCGGGAGTCTCTTCAAACTCGGTGGGCAGCTCTATCTCAGCAGGCGGTGAGCCGTCGGTGCCTGGCTCAAGCGTCGGGACGCCCTGGGTGGCACGCTCCGGTGTATTCTTTCCCGGTGTGCCGCTCTCTTCAGGCCCCGGGCTTTCGTCGTGGAACTGCAGCCTCTCGTCAATGGTGGGTGCAGGGCTAGCCGACGGAGTCGGGCTGGGTGTCTTCTTCCCCGTGTCCCCGAGTTTCCTGATGCCATGAACGGTGCAGAATTTTGCAGGTACCTTGCCGGGCGCAAAGAAGTCCTTCCTGATGTCGGTGCACTTCCCTGTAGCTCGAAGGCCAGTGTCGCTGCATATCATGACGCCGATCTCGTCCTCATCATTGGCACCGAAATTCCTGGCGGGTCTGCCCTTGAGGACTTTCTTCATGAAGGCGGCCCATATGCCGGCGGCATGGGTTCCCCCGAAGACGCGGTTCATTTCGCTGGAGTCGTCATTTCCTGTCCATACGGCGCAGGAAAGCTGCGGCACATAGCCCGCGAACCAGGCATCCCTGTAATCGTCGGTAGTGCCGGTTTTGCCTGCCGCAGGGCGCCCGATCTGTGCCGCTGTCCCTGTCCCGCTCTTGATGACCTCCTCAAGCATCCCTGTTACTGTAAAAGCTGTCATTTCCGACAGGACTTCCTCTTTTTTCGGTTTCCGGTTGTCTTCAATGACCTTTCCCTTGGAGTTGGTAATGAGGCGTATTGCGGTGGGCTTTGAGCGCTTTCCCCCTGCTGCGAGGACGCCGTATGCTGATGCCATGTCCAGCACATTGACCTCGCTCGATCCCAGGGCAAGGGAGAGATTGGGCTGAAGCGGATCGGTGATTCCCATCTTCTTTGCAAGATCGATAACCTTTCCCGGGCCCACGGTATTGATGACCTTTACGGCGCAGACGTTCCGGGACCACTTGATGGAGTCGAGAAACGTAAGGGGCCCGTAGAATCTCCTGTCGGAGTTCTTGGGGCTCCACCGGGTGCTTCCCGGGATGGTGTAAGTGACGGGCGTGTCTTCAACGACTGTCTCGGGAGTATATCCCTCTTCAATAGCCTCGCTGTAAACAAAGACTTTGAAGGCTGAGCCCGGGAGACGGCGGGCCTGCCAGGCCCTGTTGAACTGGTTCTTCTCTGTATAGCCGCTTCCACCCACCATTGCCCTGATGGAGCCAGTGGCAGGGTCTACGGCCACAAGCGCCGCGTTTGTGGCGTTCATGTGCTGCTTATCAGCCCTCTTCAGGCCCTCGGCGATGGCTGCTGCGGCAGCCTTCTGCATGGAGAGGTCAAGGGTGGTGTATATTTTGAGACCGCCGCGGTAAAGGGTGTTGTCGTCATATCTCTGAGAGAGCTCATGGAGGGCGAACGTAGTGAAATAGGGGTACTTTATCATCTGGAATTCCGATTTTTTCGGCGCAAAGTCGAGCTTTGTCTCCCTTGCCTTCTTTTCCTCATCGCCGGTAATGAAGCCGCAGATGGCCATTCTTTTCAGCACGATGTCCTGGCGTTCCAGGGCCGCTTTTTCATCAACAAGAGGGGAGAAGAGGCTCGGCGCCGCAGGAAGGCCTGCTATCAGGGCGCACTCGGGAAGCGAGAGATCCCTGGCGTGCCTGCCGAAGTAAGTCTGGGCCGCTGCCTCAATGCCGTAGGCACCGGAGCCGAAATAAATCTGGTTCAGGTAATACTCCAGGATCTCTTTTTTGGAAAAGCTCCGCTCAATCTGGAGGGAGAGGAGTATCTCCTGGATTTTCCTCTTTATGCTCCTCTCGGGGCTCAGAAAGATATTCCTTGCAAGCTGCTGCGTAATGGTGCTTGCGCCCTGCGAGATGTCGCCGCCCTTGAGGTTCTGGTAGACGGCCCTTGTGATCCCCACGGGATCGACACCCTTATGCTGGTAAAAACGGGCGTCCTCTGTGGCGATGAGGGCCTCCTGCATCTTCTGGGGAATATCCTTTATGGAGACCCAGATGCGGTTCTCCTTGTATAGCACGCCTATCAGCGAGCCTTCCAAAGAGAATATCTGCGAGCTCTCGCTCGGCTCGAAGCGGGTGAGCTTCTGCACGTCGGGGAGATCCTTGGAGTACTTGGATACTACGGCCATAATGGCGCCGATGGTGAGGCAGGCAAGGAGGATGACGGTAAAGAATGCAACGAGGAGCACCTTGATAAAGAGGCCGCCCTTTTTCTTTACCGTTTTTTGAGCCATCTCCCGCTCCTTGAGCCCAAGATGCCTGCACCTTCACTCTCAGACCAGCGCAGCCAGGGCTTCCTCTTCTGTGGAGTAAATGCCGAGGATTTCATAGAACCCTGCAATTTTAAAAATCTTCGCAGTCGTCTCCTGAAGCCCCGAGAAGGCTATTCTGCCTTTCTGCTTTTTCATGGTCTTTGCGGCCTGCAGAAAGCTCCTGAGCCCTATGCTGCTTATGTATTCAAGGCTTTCAAGCCTGAAAAGCATTTTCAATGCGCCGCTTTCCAGAAGCCCCTGTATCTTTTCATCAAAATCTCTCACGGAAACGGCATCAAGTTTCCCCGAAACCGTCACGATATGGATATTTTTCTCTTCCCGCAGGGCGATTTCCATAGTCTTATCTTTCCTTATTGTGAAAAATAATGAACCATTCATTGGTGCATTTGTTCATGATGACCTCTTCTTTGTCCGGCTTATTTCTCCTGCGATGCGGGAGTTCAATGAAGGTGAATGAGATGAAACAGGGGGGCTGATCACCTGGAATTCTGGCAGGAAATGGAGAAAAGAGCGGGAGAGGATGCCTCGGCGGCGAATCATGGAAGCGAATGCCCGATGCTTTGTTGAGCGTGAAATTGCGTTATGAAGGGATAAAGGAATAGTGCCGCTTTTCAAGCTTGTAATCCTCGCAGCGATGGTGCTTTTTCTCTCAGGAGGATGCCGGTCCCAGGGAGGGCCTCCTTCGCCGGCACCTTCCCCGGCTCTGCGGCCCTCACCGGCCTCATCGGCTCCCCTTGCAGCTGCCCCCGCCCCTCCTGTTTCAGGCCCGGTACAGGCATCTGATTACGAGTCGGAAGTGCGGAAGCTTCTTGACCTCCCCCTGCCGGGAAGCCAGAATTCCGCTGAAGGCATTGAATATCTCACCAGGACTCTTGCAAATATGAAGCTTGTCGCCACGGCATGCGAGATGTACGCCTCTGAGAATGGCGGACTTTATCCCGACCGGGAGCAGAAGCTTGTCCCCCGTTACCTTGGTGACGAGCCCTGCTGCTTCACCCCTGGCGGCAGGAGAGCCTTTACCTATAAGGCCATCGGAAAGAACAGGCAGTATGCCCTTTTCTGCAAAGGCCAGGAGTTCTCCCACCTGGGAGTGCCTGAGGACTATCCGCAGCTTTCGAGCAGCGGGGGCCTTATGATAAAGCCTGGCGTCAGGGAGCGGCGCCCCGGGCCTACGAGGCTTGAAGAGGCTCTCGAGCTTTTCCGCCAGGGAACATCAGTGCTCCCCGGGGTATTAAGATCGGGAGACCGTGCAAAAGCCCGCTGCGCCCGCGAGAAACTCAAGAAAGCACTCGTCATGGAGGTGCTGGATCACGAGACAGTGAGGGTGGCCAAGCACATGATCGCGCGGTACGAGAAAATTGAAAGCAGGAAGGCGCCCCGTCAGAACCTGTCAGGCGAGTAAATATTCCCGTTTTTTTCCGCGTCCCCCGCTTCTGCCCTTCCCCTCTTCTGGTAAACCGTTGCCAGCCATGAGTCTATGACACCCTCTATGGAGCCCTCATCGAGCATTTTGAGGAGGGCTACGTCAAAATCATCAGCGGCTTTCTGGTTCTGACGGGTGAACATGAAGGCAAGACTCACCGAGCGCATTGAATAGGGGCTTATTGCCAGACGGCTGCCGGGACGGAGTTTCAGGTAATATTCGAGGGCCAGATGATCAAAGGCAAAGACATCGGCGGTGCCATCAGAAAGCATGCCTATCGCCTCAGGGACGCTGTCCGTGAGGGTGAAATTTTTGCCGTACTTGCCGAGAATGCGGGCGGTGTTGGTTCCCTCGATCAGCACCACTTTCTTCTGGCAGATCTGCGCAGGGGTGCTGTATGATTCGCCAGGCAGATACTCCAGAGTAAAGATTGTGGTAAGGACTGATGCAAGCCCTGCAGTGAGTGTTGAGGCCGTCACCATCGAGATAATCATCCATATGCTGCATACGATTTTCCCCCCTTTGGTTTTCGGGACGATATCGCCGAAGCCGACGGTGGTCATCACCGAGAGGGCAAGCCACATGCCATGGCCCACTCCGTGGAGCCATGTGGCGGGAAACTGCTCAGGATTATGCCGGTACTCGAAAAGCCAGAGCAGGTGACCTACTATGAGAAGGACCACCAGGATACCGCCTGCCGCAGTGAAGAAGGCTTTCGTGAGGAGGGGTTTCACCCTGTCCCAGAGAGTCGGGGGCTTTGCCCGCGTCATAAAGGCAATGCACGTCGTATAGTAGGGAATGGTGAAGGTATATTTTTCCGCCTTGTCTGCAGACATGGCAACAGGGCCGATGGCACCGTCAAGTTTCCCCTTGTCGAGATCGTCCAGGATATCAGGGAGGCTGCGGTAATAGTAAATCTTGAAGTCCAGGCCTGCCCTCTCTGCAACACTCTTCCAGACCTGGATACTCATGCCATCGGGCTCGCCGTCCTTGCCGATTATTACATAGGGCGGGGCATTCCAGGCTCCCATGCTGAGGGTATCCGCCCATGCAATGCCTGGCGGCAGCAGGCAGACAAGGAGAAGGAAGAAAAATGCTGTCAGGTGCCTGGCCTGCATAAAAGCTCCATTCATGATTCTCTGAGTGATTCTCACCACTGATTCTCCTGAAAGATGCCTTTCTCCTCTGCATGCCCCTCCAGGGCATCATACCAGGCACTGCTTCCCCTTCCGCGGATATGCAGTGTGCGTTGAGGCCGGCTTCATTTCCGCGCAGACCCCGGGAAGGATGCCGGGGCTTTCCGATGAATCCTGAGAAGAGGCACGATTATCTGTGCCACGCGGGAGGAATGCCTGCCATGCTCTTGCCAGGCTCGGTGCTCAATGACCGTTACACCATCGAAACTCTCATTGCAAAGGGAGGCATGAGCCTGGTCTATCTGGCTTCTGACAGCCATCTGCCGGGAAAAATAGTGGTCAAGGAGATGGGAGACATCTTCCCTTCTGCTGAAGACAGGGAGGCCATCATAGGGCAGTTCAGGAGGGAAGCCGCTCTCCTCTCAAAACTTTCCCACATGAGCCTTCCCCGTGTCATTGACTCATTTTCCATACAGGAAAGCCACTATCTTGTCGAGGAGCATCTCGAGGGAGTCACCCTGGACAAAAAGGCGGCCCTGGGGCTCTTTTCGGAAGAGGAAGCCCTCGGGGTGGCGGTGCAGATCCTCTCCCTCCTCGATTTTCTGCATTCCCACCGGATCATATACCGTGATGTGAAGCCCCATCACATCATGGCCTGCTCCGACGGGACTTACAGGCTCGTGGATTTCGGGATCGCGCGTCTATTCAGCATCGGCAAACGCCGTGACACGGTGCTTATGGGCACGCCGGGCTTCGCCGCCCCCGAGCATTACGGGCAGCGCCAGACCGATGAGCGGAGCGATATATACGGCATGGCGGCAACCCTCCATTTTCTTGTCACCGGGAAGGACTCCGCCCTTGCTCCCTTCCATTTTGACCCTCCATGCATCGTAAACGAGGCAGTGAGCAAGTGGTTCAGCGACATTATCATGGCAGGTGTTGAGCTCTCCCCTGAAGACAGGTTCCAGAGCGCCCGGGAGATGCTGGAGGTGCTTTCAGGCCCCCGCGATGCGCCGGTGCGCGCCAGGAATTTCTGCTATCCCGAGCGCCTCCCCGTCCTGAGGGGGAAGAGAGGGGTGTGCTCGGTGCTTTTCGGTTTTGTCTCTGCCAGTTTTCTCAGCAGTGCAATAATCGAGGGCAACCTCGCATTTATCGGGGTTTCGCTCTTCTCGGCCGCCGTGAGTTACGGATATCTGACGGAGAACCTGGAGAAGCGCAGAACCAGGATAGTGGCGAGCCTGAGAGATCTTACACTCTCGCGGAGCGGCTATAACGCCTTCCGCACGGTTATTCCCTGGGAGTCCATAAAGGCCCTCAGGATCTGCCGCGCCCAGAGGTGGGCAGGAGCGCTGCGCAAAATTGTATCAAGGGGGAAGGAGGCCCGGCAGTCTATTGCCATAAGCAGAATAGAGATACTTTATACCATTGAAGAGGCAGGAACAAGCTCAGAGAGGATTTACACTTCCCTTTCCCACGCCTCTTTCGATGATGCAGCACTTCTGGAAAAAGGGTGGATCAAGAAGCTCTCATTCACCTCAGAGCTGGAGGGATGGGAGGAGCTCACCAGGTTTATCCGCGCCAGGGCAAAGCTGAGGAATGCCGATGCCCCCGGCAGTGACGTTCTTGACGAGGTGTATCTCCGATGAGCGGCGGGGAGCTCTCTCCGGGAACCCTTCTCAATGGTAGATACACTGTTGAGAGGCTTCTTGCCCGCGGCGGGATGAGTGTCCTTTACTGCGCAAAGGACAGGCACATGGAAGGGACCTGGGTCATCAAGCAGATGGCTGACCTGCAGGCCGATGCTGAGGACACCAGGGCGATCAAGGAGCAGTTCAGGCGCGAGGCGTCCCTTCTCTCGGGGCTCTCCCACAGGGGCCTTCCCCGCGTGCTCGACTGCTTCAGCGAGGGCGGGAAAGAATACCTCGTGGAGGAGTACATAGACGGCACAAGCCTTGAGGAGCATCTTGCGGGGAAAAAGCACCTGAGCCAGTATGAGGTGGTAAAGATCGCCGACGAGCTCCTCGAGGTCCTGGATTATCTCCATTCCAAGGGGATCATTTACCGCGATATCAAGCCGGGAAACATCATGCTGGACCGGGCCGGGGAGATCCGCCTTGTGGATTTCGGCATCGCACGCTTCTATACGGCAGGGAAGAAATCCGATACTGTGGTGGTGGGAACGCCCGGGTATGCCTCGCCTGAGCATTACGGAAAGGGCCAGACCGATCCCAGAAGCGACATTTACAGTCTCGGCGCCACCCTCCATGCCCTCCTCACAGGCTGTGACCCCTCGCAGTCCCCCTTCTTTTTCAGCGCCCCCTCGACGCTCGTCCCCGGCGTCTCCCTGGGCCTCTCAAAGGTTATCATGAAGGCCCTGGAGCTCCGGCCGGAGGACCGCTGGCAGGGAGCAAAGGAGATGCAGAGAGCCCTCAGGGAGAACACGATAGAGAACCCCTACCGTCTTCATTACGAGTACGGAGCCTTTGTGCCCGTGAAAAACTTTGCGGTGCAGGCAGGTTCTATCCTCACGGTGACCGCATCGGTGGCTGACTTTCTCTTCAGGGGCCACCCGGAGACTCTTATTGCCATCCCTGTGTGGTTTGCTTTTATAGGCATGGCCACGGTGGCAAGCACCATCCTTCATGGCGATATGGCAATAGACATAAAAAGCGATGGCCTTGTCTACAGGAAGGGCACCACATCCTTTCAGGCATCCTGGGAAGAAATAGAGGAGCTGAGGGTCCACAGGAGCGCAGGAGCCGACGTGAACCTCACGGGGCCTCTCTCGGTGAAGCCCGTGAAGTTTGAGATAAAAGCCCCGGCAGGATCCATCCTGTTCACTCCTGATCTCCCGCACTGGGAGAGGCTGGTGGACTGGATAATATTCAGGGCGGGCCTGGAGCCTGCCGAGGATCTCCGTGAGCACACGGCAGATCAGGTATACCGCAGGCTCTCCGCCTCGTCCTGACATTCTTTCCCTGAGACCCCTGCACAATGAAATGCAATCTGTCAGCTTTGCTCCAAGCGCCTAC